>JAPUIP010000826.1 GCA_027296925.1 Candidatus Poribacteria bacterium
GGGGCTTTGCTCCAAGCTCACGGAATCATTTCCGGGCAGAAGCGACGGGGAAAATCCCAATTTAAACTGATCAGGATTCAGAAAGGAATGACAATGTTAAAAGCAGGATTTATCGGTGCGGGTCCTCGAAGTCAAGGCGCGCACTATCCAAATGTGCAACGCCTTGAGGATGATGTTGATATGCTTGCCGTATGTGAACTTGACGAAGAGCGACTCAATCAAGTTGCCAAGAGATATGAATTTCCACATACGTTCACAGATCACCGTAAAATGCTTGATACCGTAGACCTGGACGTTATCTACTGTGTGATGAACGAGAAGTGGATATTACAGCCCGCGCTCGATTGCCTCAACGCGGGCAAGCATATCTTCATCGAAAAGCCGCCGGGTGCCAACAGTGATGAAACACGGCAGATACTTGACGCGGCAATCGCGAACGATGTCTATGCGATGGTCGGATTTCAGCGTCGCTATGCTGCCGTGACACGCGAAGCGATGCGCCGTGTGGCTGCGAAGGGCCCCGTGTCGCTTGCAGTAACCACGTTCAACAAGCAGATACTCGGTGGCGATGGCAAGGAGTTCACGACAACGCTCTGGAACGACGTGTGTCATGTCATCGACTTGCTGCGGTATATGGCGGGCGGCGAACCTGTAGAGGTAACCGCGTATCGAGACAAGCTCGGCAGTGAGAGCCGAAACTGTTATACCGCGCTGGTTCGCTTCGACAACGGCGCGACGGGGATTTTACTTGGAAATCGCGCCTCTGGTGGACGTGTGCTTCGCTCAGAGCTGCACGGGGTCGGCATTGGGTGTTATATGAAAATCCCACAGGAGATCGAAATCCACGAGGACAACCAAAGCCACACAATGGGGGGCTGGGAGGTCGATGGCGCGGATAAGAACGATGTGGCTCGGTATGAAGGCGTCCTGACGATGCACGAACACTTCGTGGACTGCGTGCGCAACCGGAAAGTCCCGATCACGGACCTCCGCGATGTCATCCACTCAATTCATCTCGTCGACCAGATCGAGGGGCCGCTGCCCGAATAATCCACAATCCGCTGGAAAACTCCGGTGCGCTCGTGCGACTCGGATAGCAATAAATTACCACGACCGTCATTGAGAGATCTATTTCTTAGGACGTTCAGGATGACATTTCAGCGCGGTCTTTCGAGCCCCATTTTCTTCATGCGAGACATCAGCGTCGTGGGCTTGATACCGAGAAGTTCTGCGGCACCCCCCGGGCCGAATACCTTTCCGTTGGCGTGTTCTAATGCCCTCGCGATGTTCGCACGCTCTCGGCGTTGGATCTCTGCATCCGAGACAAATCCAGTGCCGGGCGAAATCTCCCTACCGGATTCGGGCTGAAGCGCGTCATCCGGAAACGTATTCGGAGACATCAGCGGAAATTGCAATTGACCGTCGCGAGAGACGATTACCGCGCGTTCAATGACGTTCTGCAACTCCCGGATGTTTCCCGGCCAATCATAGCGCTGCAATTGCTCGATCTGGTCTGGCATTAGCTGGGTCCTCGGCCGGTTTAGTCGCGTGGAAACGACTTCAATAAAGTGCGTCGCCAGCAACGGGATGTCGCCCATTCGCTCGCGGAGCGGCGGCACCGAGATGGGAAAAACACTCAAGCGATAAAAGAGATCCTCACGAAAGCGCCCAGCCGTAACCTCCCCTTTCAAATCCCGGTTGGTCGCCGCGATGATGCGGACGTCCACCTGACGGGTGCGATCGTCGCCCACCCGCTCGAATTGCCCTTCCTGCACCACCCGAAGCAACTTGCTCTGGAGGTCGAGAGGAATTTCACTCACCTCGTCCAGGAAGAGCGTGCCGCCATTCGCTAGCTCGAACCGTCCCGCTCGATCTTTTAAGGCACCGGTGAACGCCCCCTTGACGTGACCGAAGAACTCGCTTTCAAACAGTTCGCGGGGTATCGCCCCACAGTTCACTTTCACCATAGCCTTCGCCCGTTTCTGACTATGGGTATGTATCGCCCGCGCAACCAACTCCTTTCCCGTTCCCGATTCCCCTTGAATCAGCACGCTCGCGTCCGTCGGCGCTACCATTTCAATCTGCTGAAGCACATTGCGCAAAGCCGGACTTCGACCGATGACCTCTCCGAATGCGAGTTCCATCTGCATCTCTTCGCGGAGATAGGCATTTTCTTGCTCCAGTGCCAGCGCCCGCTCCCGCTCGGTCCGATCCCGGGCTAGGGCAAGCAGAAGGGGTCGGCCACCGGACTCGAACAGACTGACACGGACTTCGACAGGAAAAGTCGTTCCGTCTTTGCGCCGATGGCTGCCCTCGATTGTCATAGGGACGCCAGAGCCCAACTGCTCCCACACCCGCCCAAACCTCGCCGCATCAAAACCCTCCTCAATATTGGCAACAGATAACGCCAGCAGTTCCTCGCGTGTATATTCCAGACTATCGCAGGCACGCTGGTTCACATCAACAAATCTGCCCTCCGCATCCATGACGAAAAACGCATCCGCGGCATTCTCGACTAAGCGCCGGAAACGCTCCTCACTCTCCCGAAGCGCCGCTTCGGCTTGCTTGCGTTCGGTCAGATCATAAGTGAAAATTCGGACGAGGTTGCTCTGTGGCACACAACATATTTTCTGCTCATATATCGCGCTGCCGATCTCGATCTCACGCGTGACCGATTCGTTCGCATCGATCTGGCATGCAACAATGATCGGCTTGACCCCGCCGAGAATGGGGTGATTATGTCCAAGTGCTTGCAAATCGGGAAATCGCTCCTCCGCCGTAGGGTTGCAATAGGTCACCCGCCCGGCAAGATCTGTTTCAATAACCGGATTTGGATTCTGCTCCGGAAACGAAGCCAACCGAGCGAGGGCTTCTTCCGTCTGTTTACGTTCGGTGATGTCCCGAACCAAAGTGAGGAGGCAGTTCTTCCCCGCAAACTTCATCACAGAAGCGGAGATCTCCGCAGATAGGAACCGCCCCGATCTGGTCCGACAGGTCAGTTCATCCGTCCAGCCGTGCCCTTGTTCAAAAACTGATTGTGAAAACGCTTGGAGTTTCGACATTTCATTCGGATGAATGGCAGAGATTGGCATGGACAATAATTCTTCTCGCGAAAAGCCAAGCATATCGCCGGCTTTCGAATTCACGTCCAGGATTTTGTCTCGCGCCGGATGCAAGAGAAATATCGCGTCGTTCGAATAATCAAAAATCTTGTGAAACTGCTCCTCGCTTGCTGCCAGCGCCTGCTCCGTTGCCTTTTGCTCCGCTACTGCCTGCTCAAGTTCCGCGACACGGGCGGACATCGACTCTAAGGATTCAAGAAGTTGAGCTTTCGTTTTCTGATTGTGATTCATATCAACTTTCCCGTTGTAGATTTCCAATTGCCTAAACTGCGTTGAAAAAGTAATAGAGAATCGAGTCATCGACAGGAAAAATTAACTGCCGCCTTCCTGATTCTGCTCGAATAATTGCAAAGGAACATCATTCGGGCCTTTGAAAAAGGCCAGACGGATTCCTCCTGCGCCGGCATCGAACGGTTCTTTCTCCATCTGTACTCCTTTCTCCTTCAATTCTTGTGCGCAGGCATCCACGCTGTCGACCCGAAAGGATATGTGGTGAAAACCTTCTTCTGCCTGCATGCTTTTTTTTGGCATCAGTTCTAAGATGAAGTCCCCGGCTTTCAGAAACACATAGTCTTCATCGTCTTCGACGGGGAACCGCTCCATAACTTCCAGGCCCAGGGTCTGGGTATAAAATCTGACGGCGCCTTCGACGTCATCCGTGACTAAAGCGATCTTGTGAATTTGATTAATCATCGTGAGTCTCCTCGGGAGTTGAAAGTGAAGAGGATTGAGCTTCCAGTGAGAACAAATTCCTCGCGTGAAGTCGGGTCATTTAATTTCTCATTTCATATCTTAACCCAAATTCCCGACTGGCGCAACCCCAAAGGTAGGCGTCATTCTCTATCGGCAATCTTGGCTCTTGCTTGCGCAGCAATGATGTGCGGCTACCGAAAATTCCACCCCTTGTAGCAGATGGGGTATGCCCGACTAACACGCCGAATCGTGAAACTGACGACGGGGTGATAGCGTTTGACCGGGTAAAGCCAAACTGAGGAGAACGCTTTGAAAATAAAAGAAATTCGTGCTGTAGCCGTTAACCTTACCCCCCAATCGAAAACACAACCCCGCGTGCCTCAACTTGACACCGATGGATTCATCAGACCGATGGCACGCTATCCTGAGTTCAGCAGAGGTGATGGGGGCACGCATTGGGCGCGCGTGGCCTGTGTCGTTACTGCAGAAGATGGCACCTGGGGGCTTGGCCTAACCAACCATAGCGGCCCGGTCCTCAGCCTAATCAACGACCACTTTGCCCCGCTGCTGGTCGGTCAAGACTGCATGGCCACAGAAAAGGCATGGGACCTGATGCGCCGGAGTTCCGCCCCATACCACAGCGCGGGCCTACCCAGTTATGCGATTAGTGCCGTGGATAATGCGATGTGGGACTTGAAAGGGAAACTTCTGGGATGCCCCGTTTATAAGCTTCTAGGCGGACCGCAGAAGGACAAGATCTTCTGCTATGCCAGCAACACGGACATCTCCTACGGCACAGACAATAGCATCGCCTGGTTCCTGGAACTGGGGTTCAAGGCCGTCAAGCTTTTCGCCCGTTACGGTCCGGAGTCAGGTATAGACGGAATCCGCCAAACTGAGGAACTCGTTGCCCGCACTCGCGAACAGATTGGTGACAGCGTCGAACTCATGCTCGATGCCTGGATGTCACTCAATGTTGAGTATGTCGTGCGGTTGGTCGAAGCCTTGAAGCCTTACCGCCTGAAGTGGCTTGAGGACTACCTGTTGCCGGAGGATATGGACAGCTATTTCAAGGTGCGTCAGCGGGTACCGGGCCAAATTCTGGCGACCGGTGAACACTGGTACACCATCCACCCCTTTGCGTTGGCGGCGGGCCAGGGACTTGTGGACATCCTCCAGCCGGACGTTCAGTGGGCCGGCGGCATCACGGCGTTGGTGCGAATCTGCCACATCGCCGAGGCTCACGGGCTGACTGTCATTAGCCACGGCGGAATGAACTACCCATACGGGCAGCACCTTTCTTACGCGATGCCGGTCATCCAGTGGGGAGAGCGTTCCGAGGGCGTATCGCCGCCGGGCGTTCCGCTTGAAGAAAAAGTCGTCCTGCCGGGAACCCCCGTGATCAAAGACGGTTATTTGAGCCCCAGCGACGCTCCTGGCTTCGGCATTGAGGTCACCAAAGACTGGCTTGAAAGCAAAGCGGTCTAACAGATCCGGACTTCCACTTGGCGGAGAGCAACACAATAGCGAAACCGCAACTTCTATCGCTTATTCGATCCAGAACGAAAAGAGGCGTGCCTGGCGCAGATAGAACTTCAGGCGCACCGGCTTTTCGAATACCAGGTCGTGCGCGTATTTCCACGCGATCTTCGCCTTGGTGCTGTCGCCGGTAAACGGCGGCGGCTCTTCTCCTGGGACCCAGAAACCCTCGTGCGGCCTCTGGGTTTCCCCATCGACAATCTCGGCGTAGATCTCGCCCCAAGTCGCGTCCGCATTGATGTAGACATCTTCGCCCTTCAGTTCGAACGGCTTTGTTAGAATTGTGCCGCACTCACCGCCGTCGATCGACACGAAGCCGTCGGGCCGCAGCTTGGCGAGGGTCAACGCACCCGTATCTTCGAAGTGCTCGGGTTTGGCGTTCAGCCTGAATAACTCCTTGGCGCGGTTGAACTCTTTGTACTGTTCGATGCTCGAAGGGATGCGCAGAGCGTTATAGTAGCACCAGATCTCGCCGTCCTCGCGCACGATGGGATGACCCGCTATCAAAAGCTGGCTGCATCCATAATTTTCTCCATCGAACGGCTCGAGCCCGATGAACAGCGCGCGGTCTGCAACGCGTTCCCAGTGGTAGAGGTCGCGCGAGACAGTCAACTCAATCTGATTGATGCGGGTGTAGTTTGTCGCCGGAGGCGGAACGGCGCCGAACGGATTGAAGATGGTCGGGAAACCGATATAAAATCCTTGGTACGGCAGTACCGCCATGTTGTAACACTCGGCGATGTAGTCCTCGTCGTCGATGATGGCTGGCGTAATATATGCCGGGTTTTCAATGACTTCGCGGACACGGCGGCGGCGATTCTCCCGGTCGAGCTCATCGGTGTGGAAGATGAGCTTGGGTTCAGAGAACGCCTTGAAGTCGGAGCTGGTAGAGAGCCATACGGAACGTCCCCATTCGGTCCCCTGTTTTACCATGGCGAGAAACTGGTTTGACTGGTGGTCATGGGTAAACTGGGATTCATCCTGGCTG
>JAPUIP010000827.1 GCA_027296925.1 Candidatus Poribacteria bacterium
TTGTTTCTGGGTTTCTCTGATTTCGTGGTATGCGGTGATCATCGTTTCCTCAAGCCCGGAGTTGACGAGATCTTCTTCATCGGCACCGCGTGCTAACTGCTCGACCTCCTCCTCTGGAAATTTCTTTCCCGTCGCCCGCTCGACAGCGTCGATAAGGTTTCTGTGCATGCTCTCCTCGAAACGTTTTCCCATCCGTCCAAAACGCACATGCGACAGGTTCTTGAGCCATTCAAAATAGGAAACCGTTACGCCGCCGGCGTTCAAGTATGTGTCGGGGATAACCAACGTCCCTTTTTCGCTGAGAATGTCATGCGCCTCTGATGTCGTCGGGCCGTTTGCCGCTTCCGCAACAATCTTCGCCCTGATTCGGGGCGCGTTCTCATGGGTAATCTGATTTTCAAGTGCGGCAGGAACAAGGATGTCACATTCCAATTCGAGGGCTTCGGCTGATGTGTGCAGATTGGTTGCTCCGGGGAAGTCAAGAATCGAACCCCTTTCGCGTCGATGCTGCATCACTTTTTCGATGTCCAATCCTCTCGGACTGTAGATTGCCCCTTCATATTCCGCCAATCCGATAAGCGTGGCGCCGCCTTCTTGAAGGAATTTTGCAGCGTGATACCCAACGTTTCCAAGCCCCTGCACCACGACAGATTTTCCTTCCAGTCCCGGAGATAGGCCGAGCGATTTCATATCGTCTGCCACGCTGCACACCTCACGGGCGCCGTAGTAGACCCCTCTGCCGGTTGCCTCCCTTCTTCCGCGCACGCCCCCTTGTGCCAACGGCTTTCCCGTAACACACGCCATCGCCTCCAATTGATTCGGCGCCAATGCCATATAGGTGTCTACTATCCATGCCATTTCACGCTCACCTGTGCCGTAGTCCGGCGCGGGGACATCTATCCCCGGACCGATAAATTCTTTCTTCGCCAATTCATAGGTATAGCGGCGTGTGATGCGTTCCAGTTCGGTGGGAGAATATTTATGTATGGCAATCTGAACGCCTCCTTTTGCACCGCCGAACGGCACATCGACGATGGCACACTTGTATGTCATCAATGCAGCCAGCGCCATCACTTCATCCTCATTCACTAACATACTGTAACGGATGCCGCCCTTTACGGGAAGCTTGTGATAACTATGCTCGGCGCGCCAGCCGTGGATGACCTCGAGGGAGCCGTCATCTTTTTTGATCGGGAAGGCGATGTGGCAAATGCTATTGCAAACTTTGATTTGCTCAAGGAGACCAGATGGATAGTTGGTGAACTGAGCTGCGCGGTCAAAGTTGCGATTGACCTGCTCAAAAAAGCCCATTGCTGTTGACATCGATTATCCTCCTGCTTGTGAGCCTAAGGACATTGCCTGTCCCGCTTCATCGGGGGATTTTGCGCCTACGGCTCCGGCATGTTTTTAAGGGGTCTCCGGTTTGGTATTCCGGTAGCAACTTCATTCAAAAGCCTCGTGAGCTTCCTGAACCACCGTTGCTACGCGATTTTCCCAATCCGCTGGGGCAGCTTCAAAATTCCTTTTGAGCCAGATCAGGTACTCAATATTTCCCGCCGGGCCACGGATGGGGGAGTGGGAGAGCCCCATGACAGCCCCAGCCATCCCCTGAATGAATTGAATCAGTTCGAGGGTCACCTGAATATGGATGCGCGCATCCCGGACAACGCCGCCTTTGCTGACCCGGTCACGTCCTGCTTCAAATTGCGGCTTAATCAGGGCGATCACATCGCCGGTGGGCTGGACAATTCGCATCATCACCGGTAGGACTTTCTGGAGGGAGATAAACGAGACATCGACCACGCCGATCTTGATGGGCTGATCAAAGCGCTTCACGTCAATCGTGCGGATATTGGTTCGCTCGATCGCGCAAACCTGTGGGTCCTGGCGAAGACGCCATGCAAGCTGTCCATAACCTACGTCTACCGCGTACACGAACTTCGCGCCGTGCTGAAGCAGGCAGTCGGTGAAACCGCCGGTGGAGGCACCCACATCGACCGCCACTTTTCCGCGCACGTCGATACGGAAGACCTCGAACGCTTTCTCTAGCTTCAGCCCGCCGCGACTGACGTATCGAAGCGGCTGTTTCACTTTAATGATCTCATCCGCCCGAAGCAGGCTCCCCGGCTTCACCGGTGATCTGTTCAGAACAATGACTTCGCCAGCAAAGATCAACTGTTTCGCCCGTTCACGGCTTTCGGCGAGCCCGCGCTGGACCATCAACGTATCGAGCCGCTGCCTGTTACGGGTAGTCTTTGACAAGCTTCAGCCCCTCAGTGACGATTGCATCAGCGTCTAAACCGCAGAGGTGATACAAGGTCTTGACATCGCCGTGTTCGATGAACTGATCGGGAATGCCGAGAAGTTTCGCCTGCACACGCGAGAATCCCCGGTCGGCGAACAGCTCCACAACAGCGCTACCAAAACCGCCCATCCGTACGCCATCCTCAATGGTGATGACTTTTCCGATCTGCTCCGCCAGCGGAAGGATCAGTTCTTCATCAAGCGGCTTGACGAATCGGGCATTGACTACCGTTGCCGAGACGCCCGAATCTGCCAGCATCTCTGCCGCTTCGAGCGCGGGGTGCACGCGATTTCCGATTGCGAGGATGAGCAGATCTCCTCCTTTGCGTAGCACTTCACCCCTGCCGATCGGCAAGGATTGGGGCCGGCTCGCCATCGGGACGCCGACGCCCGTGCCACGCGGATAGCGGAAGGCAATCGGCCCCTTCTCGTACTCGACGGCGGTTTTCACCATGTGTTGCAGTTCATCTTCATCTTTGGGCGCCATCACTACCATGTTGGGCAGGTGACGGAGATACGCGAAATCGAAAACGCCGTGATGAGTTGGCCCATCGGCACCGACAAGCCCGGCGCGATCCAAGGCGAAGGTCACCGGGAGATTCTGGATGCAGACATCATGGACCAACTGGTCATAGGTGCGTTGGAGAAAGGTCGAGTAGATTGCCGCCACCGGCTTCATGCCTTGTGTCGCCAACCCGGCTGCGAAAGTGACAGCACACTGCTCAGCTAAGCCGACGTCAAAGAAACGTCTGGGAAACACTTCCTGAAATTTATCTAACCCGGTGCCGTTCGGCATTGCGGCTGTGATGCCGACGATGCGGGAATCTTCCCTGGCGAGCTCAATCAGGGTCTCACTGAAAACATCGGTATATTTCGGAATCGGTGATTTGGGCTCGAGCGACTTGCCAGTCTCGAGATCGAACTTGCCGCTGACACTGTAAAATGCCTCTGAATCGGCTTCGGCGGGCAGATACCCTTTGCCCTTCTTCGTGACAACGTGGACGAGAATTGGGTGGGGCAACGCTTTGACGCCTTCAAGCACGGGCAATAACGCTTCCAGATCGTTGCCGTCGAGCGGACCGAAGTAACGGAAGCCGAACTCTTCAAACAGCGTGCCGGGTTTCAGGACGGCTTCGATCTTCTTGGCAACCTGTTTGGCATCCGGTGAGATGAGATCCATCAGCTCTTTTGCGCCAGAGCGGAGGACGTTGTAGGTTGGATTCGTCACGAGCCGGTTGAAATATTTCGAGAATGCGCCGACCGTCGCAGAGATCGACATCTGGTTGTCGTTGAGAACGACGATCATATCCTTTTTGAAATCGCCAGCCGCATTCATCGCTTCAAACGCCATGCCTCCCGTCAAGCCACCATCGCCGATGACGGAGATCACTTTATAATCTCCATTGTTAAGGTCCCGGGCCGCCGCGATGCCGAGCGCCGCCGCAAGCGATGTGCTTGAATGACCGGCGCCAAATACATCGTACTCGCTTTCCGCCCGACTCAGAAAACCGCTAATGCCGCCGTACTGACGAAGGGTCGGAAATTGAGCCCGGCGACCGGTCAAGAGTTTGTGAGGGTAAGCCTGGTGTCCAATATCCCAGATTACCTGATCATGCGGGGTATTGAAAACGTAGTGGAGGGCGATCGCCAGCTCAACGGTCCCTAGGTTTGGCGCGAAGTGTCCGGGGTGTTCTGATAATACCGACAGGAGATAGCCGCGCATCTCTTCGGCAAGTTCTTTCAGTTCATCGAGATTTAGAGATTTGAGATCGGAGGGGAAGTCAATCTTTTCTAAAAGCATTGGGGCGCTCCTTGTAGAATTCGCGGATCATTTTAAGGAATAGGCGTGGCATTTTCGTTTTACTGAATCTCCTCTGCTTCAAATGGCACCGTTGCGAGACTATCTTCGTCTATCTCGATCAATTGCTGTACGCGCAATTCTGCTTCATCAAGGTTATGACGACAGAGCCGCGCCAGGCGGATGCCTTCTTCGAAGGCTTGCAATGACGCATCGAGGGTCAATGCATCCCCCTGTTCGAGGCGTTCAACCGCTTCCTCGAGTTCGGCTAAGGTTTCTTCAAAGCTCTTCTCTTCAGCCATCAATTTTTCCTTTCAAAACCGTGCACGCTAATGCTCCGCGTGCGAGTTGGACTTCGATATCATCACCCACACTGACTGTGGCGGCATCTGTAATTGTCCTCCCGTTTAAATCTCTGGAAACACTATAACCGCGCGCCAGCGTTCTCAGCGGGCTAAGTACGTCGAGCCGGGCGGAGGCAACTTGCCACGCCTGCACTTTCGCGTCTATCTGCCGCTGCATCAGCGACCCATAGACATGGTTCAACTGATCCAGGCGCGCTCTCAAACTGTGGATTCGAGCTGTCGGATTGAGATGTCCCAGATCGCCATTCAACCGATCGAGGCGCTGACGCTGACGGGCAATCTGTTGCGCGATTGCCCGCTGCCCCCGAATTTCAAGCTGATCTACCGTTTGTTGGAAACGATTGAGGGAATCCACCTGACGTGCGGGAGACAGCCGGTTCTGTGTATTTTCCAGCTTCGTTCGTGCGGCATGGATGCGCTCGACGATGCTTCGCACGAAACGCGATTCGAGTTCAGTAATCTGTCGATGAAGCTCTTCCTGATCTGGAACGACATGCTCAACCGCAGCGGACGGTGTTGGTGCACGGTGATCCGCAACAAGATCAGCGATCGTAAAATCCGTTTCGTGTCCCACAGCCGATACAACCGGAACCCGTGACGCAAAGATCGCGCGTGCGACAACCTCTTCGTTGAACGCCCAGAGATCTTCGATCGAGCCGCCGCCTCGACCGACAATCAGCAGGTCAATATCCGGCAGACGATTCATGCACGCAATCGCATGGGCAATCTCCGCCGCTGCATCTTCGCCTTGCACAAGCGTTGGAAACAGGAGCACCTCGACCACAGGATACCGCTTTTGTAACATTCGGAGAATATCACGGATTGCCGCCCCCGTTGCAGAAGTAATGACACCAATCTTTCTGGGGAATTTCGGTAGGGGCTTTTTATGGATTGGATCGAATAGCCCTTCGGCGGCGAGTTGCTCCTTGAGTCGCTCGAAAGCCTGTTGTAGCAGACCCACACCGGCCGGTTCGACCCGATCGCCGATGATCTGATACTCACTCCGCGCATCGTAAATGCTGAGTCTCCCATGCACCTGCACAGCGTCTCCGTCTTTCAGCGGAAAGCGTAGGCGTGCGGCATCCGAGCGGAAGATCGCACAACGGATTTGGCTGTTATTATCCTTGAGGGTGAAGTAGACATGCCCGGACGAGGGGCGTACGAAGTTTGAAACCTCCCCCTCAATCCAGACATCCTGAAACACAGGCTCGGATTGTAAGAAGGTTTGCAGGATGTGTGTAATTTCGCGGACCTGGTAAACGTTATGTAGTGGCTGCATCGGGAAGGCTTTCACGTAATTTTCGGCGATGGCGTGGGGGCAATCTATCCACTGCCTCCATAAACGTTGACTCCAAATCAACATCAATGTAAAGTTCGTCGATTAAAAACAGGGGAACGCGAGGCAAGGTTTCGCCAAGCCTCAACCAATACGGATAGACATCGATTCGCACATCTCCGGCGACAATCCAGACGTGGTAACTGATCATGTAAAACGGCTGTTCTTTTGGCGGTGTTAATTCTTTCCCTTCTAACAATGCCGCAATTAAGTTATGAAACGTATCAACGAAGCGAGTTGGGGGCAGCACATCTATCACAAGGTAGTTGATGCCTTGTTGGAGATATGATATTGCATTGAGCGCATAGGCATCGGCTTTTTTCCGCGCATCTTTGTTCCCCGGCGATGTGAGTTCAACGATGCTGATAATCTTTCCCGAGGCCGTGCGAATTGTCAAGTCTTTTGCATCATCAGGAAATATGGGGTTCTTAAAGGAAACCGCGGGTGCCGGAATTTGCAAGGGAGGAAACTGCTGATCGAAAAACTGCCTGTTCGCCTCGTCCGCTAAACTGTCAATGGTGACGACATCCGCTTCAATTGGATTGACTTTTTTCTCAAAGATGGCTTCAAAACCAGATTCTTCTGGGAATGTGCGGTTCAATCGGTCTGCCAATGCAATCAGCCAACCGGCATGAAAATGGTGATCGATTGAATCGTCTCCCGGAAACTGTAGCTGCGTTACGTCGTAAAGTGACATTATTTCACCATCTTTTCGGAGCGTGAAAATTCATCGCCCCCATAGGGATCAAGTTAAGGCTTT
>JAPUIP010000828.1 GCA_027296925.1 Candidatus Poribacteria bacterium
CATCGGTTATCAACCCGAAGCCCTTGACATGAGCGGAAGCCGGATATAAATCAGCGATCTTGGGAATGATCCGAAAGGAGAGGTTCTCATCGCACAGTAATTTCATAAAGAAGGGAGAATCGATCATGATCCGAGACCAAATAAATCTGACGGGGTCAGAGGTCCTCATTGTTGATGACGTCCCTGAAAACCTGAGTCTACTACGCCAAGCCCTGGAGTCTGAAGGCTATCAGATCTCGGTTGCTCCCAGCGGAATGGTCGCCCTGAAAATCGTCTCGCATACGAAGCCGGATCTCATCCTGCTGGATATCGTGATGCCGGAGATTGACGGATTTGAGGTCTGCCGGCGACTGAAGCAAGACGAAGCAACTGCGGACATCCCGATTATCTTTATCACCGCCAAAGACGAAACCGAAAGTGTAGTCGAAGGGCTTAAGGTAGGCGCTGTCGATTATATTACCAAGCCGTTTCAAACAGAGGAAGTCCTCGTTCGTGTCCGAACCCACTTAGCAATGAGTCGGCTGACGCAGGAACTGGTTCGTTCGGAGGCGACGCTTCAGTTAACAATGGCGCAGATGCCGGCGGTCTTGTGGACAACCGATACCCAACTGCGGTTCACGTCCTCCGTCGGGGCCGGGTTATCGGCTTTGAATCTCCAGCCCAATCAGGTCGTTGGGCAGACGTTGTACGAGTTTTTTCAGACACGGGATGCGGCGTTTCCAGCCATTGCGGTCCACCGGCGTGTGCTAGCGGGAGAATCTGTAATCTACGAACAAGAGTGGGCAGAGCGAGTTTATCAGACATATGTCGAGCCGTTGCGGAACATGGAAAACCACATCATCGGCTGCATCGGTATCGCGTTGGACATCACGCATCGCCGGCAGGCTGAAAAAGCTCTCCAGGAAAGTGAAGCATCGGAGCGTCACTTCCGGAAGCAACTGACAGCCCTGATTTCCGTGAGCAACGACCTGTCCAAAGTGCATTCCTCTGATGAACTGTGTTGGCTTGCCGTGGCGTTGGGTCGGCTACGACTCGGCTTTGATCGCCTCGCTATCTGGTTCCGTAGCGCGGAAGCCAACACCATCGTGGGTTCATTCGGAACGGACGAACACGGAGTGCTCCGGGATGAGCGATCCCAACGAGTGGCGATTAATGACTCAGTAAAAGAAATTCTTCAGAGCCAGACCCCCATAACGCGCTGCTGGCACGATAGCCCACTGTCTGACGATAAAGGAAATATAGTCGCCAAAGGCACCAAGGCCGCGGCGGCGATTTGGGATGGCGCGGAGATTCTGGGCTTCATTAGCCTGGACAACCTGCTGTCACGCGAGCCGATTACAGATCGCGATTGTGAATGCCTTTCCTTGTACGCCTCAATTTTTGGGCACATGTATTCGCGCAAGCGAGCCGAGGAAGAGATACTGCGTGCAAATGAAAAAGCAAAAGAAGCCGCGGAAGCCGCCAGTCACGCTAAAAGTATGTTCCTTGCCAACATGAGCCATGAACTGCGTACCCCGCTGCACGCCATTTTGGGCTATTCTCAAATTCTGAGCCGTAACCCCGACCTTCCGTCGGACGTCCGACGTGCAGTTGAAGTAATCTCATCTAGCGGCAATCACCTATTAACGCTGATTAACGAAACGCTGGATCTCTCCAAGATTGAGGCGGGACGGATAGAGCTGCAACCGATTGACTTCGATCTGGTCGCGTTCATCTTAGATCTCTCGGCGATGTTTCAGCTTCGCTGTCAGCAGAAAGGACTCGATTGGACCGTCGAATGGCAGCCCCCCTCTCTGTCTCCCCCCGTAGCGTCGCCAAAGGGCCCATGTAGGGGCGCCGCTTGCTGCGCCCGACACGGCGCCCCTACGGCTGCACAGTCTGGAGAGATGCAGAGGGGGGCAGGTGCCCCTACGCTTGTTCATGGCGATGAAGGGAAGCTGAAACAAGTCTTGATCAATCTGCTTTCCAATGCAATCAAGTTTACCCGAGCAGGTTCAGTCACTCTGCGGATTACACACGTCCCCGCGCCCTCCCTTTACACCTACACGTTTGAGGTGATTGACACCGGCATAGGGTTCTCCCCAGAAGAGCAGACCCAAATCCTCGAACCGTTCGAGCGTGGTTCGGCGGGCACAACGACGGAAGGCACCGGTCTCGGGTTGCCGATTGCTCAAGGATACGTCCAACTAATGGGCGGGCAACTCGTCTTTGAATCTGAACCTGGGGTGGGCTCACGTTTCGAGGTGCGTCTGCCGCTCGCACCCGCGCAGCGTGTTGTCGCGGCTCAGAAGGACTCCCTCTCGGAAATCACGTTACCGGAGGATCTCTTTCGCCGTTTGAAGGCTGCCGCCGAGGTGTCGGGATTCTCACGCCTGAAGTCACTTCTCAAAGAAGTTGAAACAATCACTCCCGGCGGCAACCAGTTGGCAGCATATTTGCGACGGTTGATTGATAACTTTGAAATGAACGAAATTCTCGCCGCGCTCGGAGAGATTCAACATGAGTGAATCAGAAACCCCAGCGAAAATTCTGATCGTTGATGACCAGCCCGCGAATCTTGAC
>JAPUIP010000829.1 GCA_027296925.1 Candidatus Poribacteria bacterium
CATTGTCGGGGGCAATCCCTATATCGATCGGATAACATCCCGCATCCTGGATTTGCGCATAGAGGCCGTAGCGATTGCTATCCCGAATCTTGCCCGGCTTCAGCGCCTCGCCGAGCGGCGTGAGCTCATCTCCCGTGGAGACCACAGCAACCTTCGGGCGCCTGTAAACTTCCACTTCCAACCTGTTGAGAGACGCGAGCATCGCAATCTCGGGAGGGCGGATGAGCTTTCCTCTAGACATAACCAGATCGCCCGCCTTCACACTCTCGCCTGCGAATCGGACATTCTTATCTCTGTCTACCCCCTCAAAGATTGTAACTTTGTCCCCCTCCAAATGCGTGACTTCTTTCATCACAACGGCATCTGCGCCCTCCGGCATCATTGCACCTGTCATGATCATCGCCGCCTGTCCGCGTTGAATGCGCTTCGTTGGTGCATATCCCGCCGGTATGGTCTCGATGACCGGTAGTTGGGCCGGGTGCGCTTTGGAAGCGCCCGACACATCGTCAGCGATCACCGCGAAACCGTCCATCGCCGAATTGCGAAACGGGGGGTTGTTCTCAGTAGCATAGACATCTTCGGCAAGGACATGCCCAAGGCTGTCCAAAATGGCGCGGTTTTCTGTGGATAAAACGGGAACGGTGTCCAACATCCGGTGACGTGCCTCTCCGACACTTAACATAATGACTCTCCTCCCTTTCCAGAGATTTATAATTTCATGGAATCGATATTGTGCGATGTTTAGTCATTCGGGCGTGGGCATTCGCACTCAAGTTCTGCTAACGCCTAATACCTGCTCTGCCTGTGCAAAGTCCTGGGGTGTATTAATGTTGAAAAATGAAAGCCCTCCCGAATCAAATTGCCGCCATTCGTCGGGTTCGACAATCCGAACGGAAATCCGATCGTACAGTGCATGAACGCGCAATTCGCCTGCGGTAAGCATCTGATCGATGACCGGCAGGCACCGTTTCGAGTAAACGGCGGTTAGCGTCTGGTAGACCGAAGCAGATTGCGCCGCTTCTCTAACGTATGGAACGACAGCATCGTACTCACCCAAGATGTCTATCAAATACGATAGAAGATTGGGTTGCAGTAGTGGCATATCACAGCCCACACAGAGCGCGGCACCGTTTATCGCATAAGTCAATCCTGCGTGGATACCGCCTAACGCACCCATGTTTGGCGTAATATCCGCATGCATCGGCAAACCCAAATGAGCGTAAAGATCTGGCGTATTCGTTATCAGCAGGAGCTCGTCGGTGACGACTTGCATCTGACGAATAACGTGCGCAATGATCTCCTCATCTCTCAAACGTATCAGCGCCTTGTTCGTGCCCATTCGGCGGCTGCGTCCGCCAGCAAGTATCACGCCTGTGACAATGCGGTTGGTGGCTTTCATCATCAATCTTCCCATGTGTCCTTCTTGGTCTGACATATTGTCTATGACGCAGAAATACCAGAGAACCAGGAATAATGGGTGCGAGGGTTCATCAATTCATGGGCGAACTGAACTTCTCAACGTTTGACAACTTGCCTGACAAAATGCACCAGCACATCCCCAACTCGCTGCAAGCTGTCCTCGTGAATCAGGTCGATCCGATCTCGTTTAGAATGGATTTTCAAGGCCGCCCCACCCAAGCCCCCCGACGACAGCGTTACAGCTTCAAATCCACGGCTGGCGATCGGGAGCTGATCGTATCCGACGCCGGCTGGCGAGTAGATTTCCGATGCGTCGATGCCAATCTTCTGGCTGCTTGCGATGATGGCTTTCCCCAGTCTTCTACTTGTCATCACAGGTGGAATGCCGTAGCGCGTGATGAGGGTCAGTTTCCCAATCGCGCCGACCCCGTCGAGGTTAATGACGTAAGTCCGATCCGTGTCATAGCTGTCCTCGTGTCGTTGTATGTAACGGAGGGCGCCACACATCCCGTACTCTTCAGCCCCCGGCGATAGGAAGGTCAGACGGACCTTGTTGGTCAGCGGAGGTGCCGTAAGGCAACGGGCGAGCTCAATCAAAACACCAACACCCGAAGCGTTATCAAATACGCCGGGGGAACGGTTTTGCGTGAAGTTGAATTGTAAAAGCAGGAGGCAAAAGCAGATACAGCCACCAATCGCCCAGATCAAGGGCGAAGGCAACGGCGCCTTCAAAAAGACCTGAATGAGGGTCATCAGCGTCAATCCGATCAACCCCGCGACACCGACGCAGTAACATAACGCTCTCACTGCAATCGGCAACACTTGTGACTTCGAGTCGTAATGGGCAACGAAGATTAGATTGAAATCTGCGTCGGCAGCCGACGCATGAGTAGCGACGACGTTTTTTGAAGTGTGTATTTTACCAACGTTGTATAACCATTCAAGCGATTTTTGCCAGCGCGTCAGTGCAAGCACGATTAGCAACATACCGGTGCACGAAAGGCTCGCAACAATTGGTTGGTTGGTACCCATCCAGCAGGCGGTTACCACGCCAGCAATGAATACAAATGAGAGCAAGCGCGGCAAGATCTCCGCTGGAAATCGGGTAAAGTCGAAGGGCTCTTCTACTACAGTTAATCCGAGGGCTTCAAGCTGCTCCACAATATAAGCCCTTGCTTTGAACTCCCCGGCGGTCCCAGACGCTCTTGGAAAAGCAAGCTGAGTGATGTGATGATAAGCCCGCTGCGCATCAAACTTCAAGTGGGTATTGACCTCTTCGTGCGATAGAGTCTGTTATCAATCATAACACTTTGAACTAGCCGCGTCAACAAAAAAGGGAGGGTTCGAGCAGATCTGCAAATGGACGGATGAGAGGCGTCAAATTCGGAGGACTCGGGTGGAGACCCCATACTAAAATCAGGCCTCCACCCGATAGATCTCCACCAGGAATCCAGTGGCGTTTGAGTGATCTAGCACGTCACATCGGTCCGGCTGTGAATTTCATCTCCTGGTATGACCATGCCACAAGGCGTTTCATTAGCTATTTTACAGATTTTCCAGAGGACTCACCTGCAAATAAATCCGTTGAGGGCGGAGAAGGCTACATCGTCGTTGTAACAGAGCCCACAAATGTGACCTTTAAGGGGAAAGGGTGGAGCAATACGACACCTGCCGCACCATCCGGCCGGCACGTCAGTTCTGGTTGTTGATGGCACGCTCTTTGATGATAAAACCAGTACGCACCTCAACGGCGCGACCGTGATGTTCCGTAATCTTCGGACCGGAGCGGTTGTTAACGATGTGACCGGTGAGTTAGGGGCATCAGGCACCTACACACGTTTGCCAATTTCAACGGTGAAAGCGTTGCTGATGTCGGCGATCTACTGGAAATGTCTGCATTCGATTCCGCCGGTCGCGCAATGATGGAGCCAACCGTTTATCACCTGGCCACCGATGACTTGCGAACCAATCGGATGACATTGGAGCCATTATGGGTTGCGCCGATTCCTAAAGAATTCGCGCTGCATAATAATTACCCGAATCCGTTCAATCCCGAAACCTGGATCCCTTACCAACTCGCAGAAAGTGGCAGTACCGCGATTGAGATTTATGATCTGTCTGGCCGGTTGGTTAGGAGGCTGGATTTCGGTTGCAAACTGCCGGGACTTATCTCAGTCGCGCTAGAGCTGCGTATTGGGACGGCAAAAATGCCTTGGGTGAATCGGTGACCAGCGGTGTCTATTTCTATCGGTTGAAGGCCGGTGCGTTTTCCGATGTGAAGAAAATGGTCATCCTGAAATAGCGTCGCGGTTTGGGCACCCTGTTTGAATTAAGAGGGTTAGAAGATGGTGGGGCTGCAAATTTATCAGGTGGTTTCCTCACACTTCTAACCTTCATCCTTATCACTCCCATCTGTTCCCGCTGTCCCCCTCCCCTCCATCCACTCCTGTGAACCGGTCCGTGAAGTGCGCCTTTTTTGATTGGCATGGCGTCATTTCTCTGCTATAATAAATTCAGTTTGAGGAATTTTTCAAACCATGACCGCGCTTATATCTTCTATCTGTATCGGAGGTTACTATGTCCTCAACAAACCCCTCAGGTTCGAGCTTTGCCAAAATCCTATTAGGATTAGATGGTTCTAGTTACTCCCAGGCGGCGACAGAATTCGCTTGTCAAATCGCTCTGAAGCACAGCGCTGCGATTACCGGTGTTGCTGTGATTGACTTGCCAGACATCGAACGCGCGATTGGCCCGGCGCCCGTGGGTGGAATTCACTATGCCGAGCAAGCGGAACAACGCCTCCTGAAGCAAACCCAGGAGAAGGTGCAAGGTCTCCTTCAGAACTTTGAACAGGTTTGTCAATCGAAAAATATCAACTACGCCGTACATGCTGATACCGGACGGCCGTTTGAGGAAATTATCGAGGAGTCGAAATATCACGACTTCCTTGTGCTTGGGCAGAAAACCTTCTTTCGCTACAATGTCGCGGATGAGCCGGGGGATACGCTGGACAGAATCCTCACGCGAGGTCTGACAGCGGTGTTGACCGTGCCGGATCAGGTCAGAGAAATCCGAAATGTCCTTGTCGCCTACGATGATAGTGTACAAGCCACCAGAACGATTCAGATGTTCCTGCTGCTCGGCATCTGGAACCAGTGTCAAATCACACTACTCAACGTCAATGAAGACCTGAACCAAGGAAACGAGCTCCTCGACAGGTTACGTGATTACTTCGGAAGTTACGGAATTGAACCTGAAAAAGTCTGCTTAACAGGGAAGTCGGATGCTGTCCTCCTGTCCTACATCAACGAACATAACATAGATCTCCTGGTCATGGGAGCTTACGGAAAAACCCGGGTGGTCAATTTCTTCTTTGGCAGCGTGACCAAATCCATCCTTGAGAAAGCAGATATTCCGCTGTTTCTTTATCATTAGTTAACTGCACGGTCCAACGAGGGAAAATGGCAAGCCACTTCAAGACAACTGCTTTCAAATCCTTTGTTGTCCTGATATTATTCAGCCTCATGGGATGTAGTGTCACCAAGCTCACGGTCAATCAAACCGTGAAGGTTTTCGCTGAGGCAGCGCAAACTTTCGACAAGGAGCATGATCTTGCACTGGCGGACGCCGGTATCATGGCGAACCTCAAGACGTTTGAGGGGCTGCTGGAGATTTCGCCGGATAACGAAACGCTCCTGATTCTCACCGCTCGATCTTTCGCGTTGTATGCCTTTGCATTTGTTGAGGATAAGATGGAGCGCGCAGCGGCAAGGGGGGACTTCCGCACGGAAGCTGAGATGCGAGCACGTGCCATCGATTACTACGGGCGGAGTCGACAGTACGGGCTAAGGCTGCTATCAAGGTCAAATAGGGGGCTCACGCAAGTGCTTGATGGAGCGATTGAGCCGCTGGAGCGCACGCTGAAAAAGCTGAAGAAAAAGCACTTGCCTGCGCTCTTTTGGACGGCTTACGCCTGGGGTGGCTTGATTAACTTGCAGCAAGATGATCCGATGCATCTGGTCGATCTTGCGAAGGTGGAAGTGATGATGAAGCGTGTCATTACGCTCGATGAGACGTTCTTCTTCGGTGGGGCGCATCTGTTTTACAGCGTCTACTACGGCAGCCGTTCACCACAGCTTGGCGGCGAGCCGGAACTGGCGAAGGCGCATTTGCAAAAAGTGGATGCAATCAATGGTGGAAAGTTGCTCATCAGCAAGCTGTTTCTCGCTCGTTATTATGCCTATCCCACCCAGAATCGAGCGCTCTACCGGAAGGCGTTGCAGGAGATCCGCGACGCTTCAATTGATATTTTTCCAGAACAGCGAATCGCGAATGCGGTCGCCAAAGCGCGGGCCGAACGATGGCTTGCCCAAATCGATGATCTTTTCGATGAAGAAGATTCTCATTCTTTTCAGTGAAAGGGAACACGCATTGGGAAGATATGCGCTGAAAGCCTATGATAGCGGCGTTGAATTTGATTATCTCACAGAGGACGATAACTTCTTAGAACCTGTCGGATTTATCTGTGCAGAGTTTCACCAATCGAAAGATTGAACCGGCTGTCTACTCGCCAAAAGAATGGCTGATGAAAACTCAACATACCGTCTTCGCCTCCTTGAGCTTGATGCTGTTTTTGCTCGCTGCGTTTGCTGCTCCGGCAGATGATTACTTCAACCGCATCACTGTGTTCTCTGACGGTAAGATTACCCGGTTTACTCAGATGCCAATCCGCATCTATATTACGCCGATGCCCGTCGGCATCGAGGGTGTGGACGCTTATCTGGCGGACCTCCGTTATGCGATGCGAGAATGGGAAATTGCCGCTGACAAAAAAATACAATTCAAAGAAGTGGAGGCGATCGACGCTG
>JAPUIP010000083.1 GCA_027296925.1 Candidatus Poribacteria bacterium
TTATTATTATCATCATCATCATCGTCGCCGCAAGCAACCATGAAGACGACGAGCATAACAGATATCACTAAAGCGAAAGCTCTCCAAAATTCATGTGTTTCTAATGCGTTTCGGAGTTTTTGCATTTTCTTTTTTGACTCCTTTTTCATCAAAGTTTTATGGTAAGAAGACTTAAGTCAAATTTCTGAAAACCTGAAACAGGTTTCATCATCAAAATAAGCAACTATTCTCTTTCCCCAGAGCAGGAAAAGGTTTAGGAAAAAACGTCAAATCCCTTCTGAGGGTTTCAAATTCCTTCACGGATACCCCCTTTCAGCCATCCGTTAGTAATGTCTGAAGTTCGGCGAGGTTTCTTCCTTTTCCAAAACATGGGCTATAGTCTACCAAACTTTGTGATTTTTGTAAAGAGAAATCTTCACATTTTTTCATCAAAATTAGAGCCCTCAATAGTTTTTCGAAGTCCCAATATTCCTTTGGTAAAGACCGAGCCCAGCCTTTGTATTTCTAGAACAGATTCATCTGTTCCCCTGTAAGGTGAGTCGGTTGAACCTTTTTTAGACTTCCAGGATTCAATAGGATATCAACGGCATCAGCCAATCGATCGGGGGAGATTGGATATGCGCCTTGCTGAATGAGGCGATGTGGTCCCTCACTCAGTGGATGGCGTTTTCCCCAGTCACAAGCCAGAACAAGCCGATCCTGTTCAAAGGCAAATCGCGCCGTGCGGATCGCCCCACCGTTTTCGCCCGACTCAACAACAATCGTTGCCATGGAAAGCCCGCTAATAATCCGGTTACGAAGAACCAAATTCACAGGCGTTGATTGTGTGGTAAAAGGATGCTCGGAGAACAACGCACCGTTTTCACAGATCCGATCCGCCAGTTCACGATTTTCACTCGGATAGATTGAAAATAAATCACACCCAAGTACGCCAACCGTTGTGCCGTCTACGGATAGTGCCCCAAGATGAGCGGCGGTGTCAACTCCTTTAGCAAGCCCACTCACGATCGAAAACCCTGCACCAATAAGGCCGGCTGAAAGTTCAAGCGTCGTCAAGATTCCCAACTCTGTGGGAGTTTTTGTCCCGACGATTGCCACAGCTTGCTGACTGACTTGAGACAGCCTTCCCTTTTTACAAAGGATTGCCGGTGCGTTCGGAATTTTCTTCAGTTGCTCAGGATAATCCCGATCTTCCACGCAGAGAATTTCGACGCCACGACTTTTGAACCATTTAATGTGGCGACGGAACTCAGCAATTCGTATTCTTGCCTTGAGAACCCGTGTCGCCAATAATGGATTAAAGAGTGGCACTCGCGCAATCTCAGAGAGCTCCGCATCAAATACGGCTTCAATCGTCCCAAAACGATTGATGAGTCGCTTGATTCGCATTGGACCGACACCGTCTACTGATGCGAGCGCGAACCAAAATTCCCGTCCGGACATGATCTATTTTTTCCTGAGTACGCTTACTTCAATCGAGGCACAAAAGCCCAAAAAACCTAATGCTAAACAGCACTTTTGTACACCTCATAAAAATAACGGCGCAAGTATAGCACACCTCAAAAACTTTGTCAACAGGAAAAGATAAAAAAATCGAGGGGCTTTGCGGTCGTAATTCACTCCAACACACAAAAAAATCGCATGTCTACGGTACCTACTTTCATTCGCTTGAACGATAACGACTGATGAACTCCGTGCACCATCGTTGCAGTGAAAGAAGGGTCTTTTCATCTAAAAAGAGGAGGTAAAAACTGACCATCTGAAAACTAAAGAAGAACAGTTTCTCCATAGTCACAGCGATGATGATTTGAAATGAGAGTCCCCATATCATACCGACTGGTCTCAAGCGCCTGATGATGAGAAGCAGGGGAGCGAGCAGCTCAAAGGCAAGGCCGGAGTACATCTGGACAGACCACGCCCATTTGGGTAGCATGCGAAGCAAGAATGCCGCAAAATCGGTGCGAAAAGTGCCCTGAATCTGCGTCCAAAGTACGCTCCGACTTTTCAGCCAACTGCCGTGGAGGACTTTACATGTGCCTGCGGTAAAATATTGAATGATGAGGGTGGCCTGAATAAGACGAATGGGCCACGAGGATTGGCGCAAACGGGAATTTCCGTCTGAGGCGGGAAACACTCGTGGCGGTGATGCGAAGGCGAGCACCGCAAATATGGCAACATAAAGCTTATTGAGGGTATAAGCGGATATCAGATCCACCAGTTGGACATAGACGGCACACGCGAAAACCAACCAGGACATCAGCCGGACTTTCCATCCCACAATTACGGAAAGGATGCTTCCGAATAAAACCACACCAAATAGCGGAACCACAGCGGGGGGCATTAGGGGGAATGGATCGGGATTGCTATACCGTTCGGTTTCCGCAGTGTAATGAAATCCGTAGGGAGTTAACCACTCATCGGCACTGAGAAACTGAAACGCCATATAGGCGAGAAAAGTTAACG
The DNA here is from genome assembly GCA_027296925.1 of Candidatus Poribacteria bacterium. Lineage (GTDB taxonomy): Bacteria > Poribacteria > WGA-4E > WGA-4E > PCPOR2b > JAPUIP01. The sequence goes on from JAPUIP010000083.1 coordinate 2,464, forward strand.
CAAAAAGTCGACGAAACAGATCCAAACGTACCGGATGAACCCGTTCAAACCATGTCTGATGCGCTTTTGAGAGCCATTGCCAACACCATTTCATAACTAATTCCTTTTGGCTTTCAGTTTAATCTCTCGTCCAGATTTGTCTGTGGGCATTCTCCCATCGAAATAATGCGTTGATACAACCTTTCTCTTGTCGAGGGGGATGGCATCCAGCGGAGGCGTAAGCCATCTACCTTTAGGTTTGGCCATCTCTCCACTTGTTCGATATATGACCCTTATATATCTGACGGATTCTACCTCTGGCTTTTCCGGATGAAGTTCCATGTATCTCTCTTTGATAAATTCTGCGATGCTTTGTCTCTGGAGCATACCGTGTTGACCCTGCCGCCTTGAATGCACCATCATTCGATGAAAACGGGTACGATAGCCAAACGTCTGCATCTTAAAATAATCCTCTTCAGGAAGGGCAATCCACTCAGAATTGCCTTTCAATTGAACTTGAAAGTAATAGTTGCTCCAACTGGAAGTGCGCTTGGTAAAGAGGCAAGCAATTCGATACAGATAATTCAAATAGTTAGGCGCATAGGGAACATTTTTGTGAAATAGACCGGCATAGGCCATTGGAATCAGCCATACCACAATAAATATAAGGGAGAAAATATGGTCTCGCAGAGGGTTCTTTCTTGACATATTTTTCATAGCGGCGTAGAGAATTATTTGTATACATAGCGGCGGGCAAGAATGACCGCGTGCATCTGATGTTGTACGACATCGATTCGCAAAGGAGCTTCACGACGATGGTTCTGTACGCCGCCAATTGCCAGCGGATCGTCCGCAAGATGGTGCCGTATGAACGTGTTCATCAGTGGACTTCCGACCTGCCAAGATGTCAATTTCTTCAGCCCAGTTGCGATAACGTAAGCGAATTTCTCGCTATGCAGGGCATCACTGCGTTGCACAGCCAGTTGATAGGCGTGGATAATTCCCTCATAAGCATAGGCAGTGTTGCGGGTTCGTCTCAAGGTTTCGTGCACATCAATCATCCAATCAGCGAGCTCAATAACATAATTCCCGTATTTTTCCGTGCCCTGCCAGGCGGAGGTCGCGAGCTCAAAAAAACTCATTGAGCTCCACTGATAATATCCCTTCGTTGTATTGGAATCCGCATCCACTCGGAGCGCCTCCTGAATATTGTAGCGATAGCCGGCGTCTGCTGCGGCGATGATAATGGGTTTCAAATCTTCACGCCCCATGTACTTGGCTGCCTTAACCAACGCCAGTAACGATTCGCCATCAAAATAAGGGGAGGCCCCCCCAAATGGATATCCATCGGAGAATCGGTAGCTGCTGTTCCACAGTCCCATCTCTGTCCGTGCCGAAACGAGAAATTCGATATACTCATCGAGACGCTGTCGATAGTTCTGAAACTTCTCCTCGGTAATATGAGGCTTGGCGGCACGCAGATAGTCGATATGCGCCAGCGCGCAGAGCGCCACAGTGCCTGTTCGACCGTATTTGTCCCCCGGGTAGGTCACATAGCGCCGACCATCGGCGGTGAGTTTGGAGTGTTTCTCGAAGAAGCCCATCGCCCGCGCAACCGCTGCACCCACTTTTGGATCTGGCTGATCGTGGTATATCAGCGCCAATCCCCACATCGCCCCCGCCTGCCGAACCTGAAAGATGCCGGGTGTGTAGGTCTTTTTAACCCAATCGTACTCGTAGTCGAAATTCCCTTCTGGCTTCTGGTGATTGAGCATAAATTGGGCGCCAAGTTCAAGCGATCGGTCGAGAATCTCACGGGTCAGCGGATGCTTTGATGAATCCGATTGGCAAGCGGGCAATGACAAAACAAGGCATATCAACAGATTTGTCGCTGTTACCGCTACAATTATATCAGAGAGCCGTTTTCTCTTTTTCGTTATTCGATTCAAAGTGATTTCGTGCATGAGCTCCTATTGGACGCGACCTGCGGCTGGCACGACCGGGGGCACGCCAAAAATGAAGCGTAAGCCCTTCGTAAAGGCGCTAATCGCGTGTTGGGTATTATCAATTCGCAATTGAGAATCAGCGAGGTTCGAGCGAAAGCCGCCAAGCGCCAGCTCAGGACGCTTCAAATCAGCAATATCGGCCTCCGTGTATTGTAGGAGGAATAGCCAACGATACCCCATTTTGGCGCGCTCACGATAAAGCTGCAGTCGTTTTTCATCTGCAATTAGCTGAGCCAGATGGATGGCGTCGCCCAATCCTTCCATGTAACTCCCCGTATTTGCAGCGGGCAGGCCGTGAAAACTGCCGTAAACTTCGTCATTACTGTCTAAATTCTGTTGCGTCAAGAGCTGATTACTCAAGAAGAAAACATAATCGGCGTATTTTGGTTCACCGGTCTGTTTATAGAGGGAGACGAAAGCGGAAATCGTCCAGGGAAGAAACGCATGCGACTTCCATTTCTTCCGATAATAAAATTCGAGCGCCCAGTCCATGCTCTGCTTATAGCGCGCATCCCCAAAAGCCTGATACATGTTCGCCAATGCAAAGAGGGCTTCGCCGGGATAAATTCTGGATTCCCAGCCCGAATTTTTTTCATATTCGTAATCTCCCCGATACACATACGTACTTTTATATTGCCCCGTTTGATATTTTGCTTGCAGAAACAAGATCATGTTTGCGAATTCTAGCAAAGTCTCATCAAACTCGGTGCTGCCCGTAAGCTGACGAATCTTGAGCATGGTCAACATGGGGAGGCTGATTCCGCCTAACTTCGCTTTTTTGCGGAAAAGGAAGTAGGCTTTGTCATTGTCGAGTTGCTTTTTGAAAACCAGCAAATAACGGATACTCCGACGGGCTGCCTCCAGATAACGCGGATCTCCGGTCATCTCATAAACCAGCATCAGTGAAAATGAGGTGCCCGCCTGACGCAGAAAATTGTCATCACTCTTCCTACTCCATTGGTTGGTAACGGGCTCGTACCAGTACTGAAACCGCCCGGAAGGCTCTTGCATCGCAAGGATCCAATCCGCTCCAAGACGCACAGCATGTTCCAGTTTTTCTACAGTTACATGGGCGTAGCGTTCAGGCTGGAGGGGCGGCGGAAAAACCCGATGCCACAACCGTTCAAGCTCTAATTCGATGGTTAGACGTTTGACTGACCCGGGAAGGTTCTTCCAGTAATTCCATTCCTTGGGATACTGGCGAGTGAGGTAGTAACTCGTTCCAATTCCGAGCGTGAGGAGCGCCAGAAAAACTATCCCGATGCATAGAATTTTTCTGGAAAATAGGGGAAGTTTCATTCCGTTCTTGCAGACCTTGGCCATCTGTTATCCATGCGGCGTCAGAACGGTGATTATTCTATCATGTGCTAGAATAAATGAAAAGCGAAAAAACCCCGGCCAGGGGCACAGGGGGGCCTCCATGTGGAAACGTAAGCTGCGTCCCCGGACCGAATGCTATTGATTTCATGGGAAGAGTATCATTAGGATTGTGCCTTTTTTAGCGAAACTCGGAAATGTAGAGCCTGTCCTGGCGTTGCCATACCCGACCTACATTAATTCGGAACAACTCTACTTTTGCGCAGGACGCTCGATCGACCAATGCCGATCTGAACTTTGGAGGACGACAGCGCCGGGGAGGTTCACCTCAGAAACCATTGCTTCAACTTCGGGGATGGTAAGCGCGGCAAGGAAGGAATCGTAGAAAAGCTTCTTCTGGTAGGGCGTGTCATTGGCGGCGTAGCGATCAACGAGAGCTTGAGCGGCTTCGGGCGTTTCGGGACGCATTAGATCGCGGATGAGGATGGGACCGCCGGGACGAATGACACGACTGACTCCCCGGAGGGAGAGCATCGGATCGGGGAGGTGATGGATAATGCTGTTGGAAATCACACCGTCGAAAGATTGATCGGGATAGGGCAGGTTCTTCGCATCGACGTGTTCGAGTGAAATGCGATTCATTAAACCGGCTGTAGCAACGTGCACTTCGCCTAATTTGAGCATGTTCAGCGAGAGATCAATCGCGGTCACCCGCATCCTGGGACAACGCTCCGCTAACAGGATGGGAATCTGGGCGGGCCCGGTACCGAGATCCAAAAAGTGCCCTTCATTGGCGCCGAGTTCCATGACGCGCTCTACGAATATCGTGTTGACTTCGGTGTGATCCATTGCATCGTATGCTTCCGCTTCCTCACGGGTGTCCATGACTTCTGGTTCTAAGATACGCCGCATCAACTCTCCTTTTTCGCTGTTCGTGAATCAGATGCGCAACCATCTTCACGTTGGCGGAGATCTGATTCGGATGATTTTTTGTGTACATGCCAACGGCTATGGCATCGATTGGCTTGATATGTTCAAGTACAAATTGAAATGCCGAAGTCGGTTCGCTGCGTCCAGCGGCAAGCACCTTGATCGCAATCACCGGAAGATCTACGGCTTGGATCGCCGCAATCGCATTGTCTCGGTCTGCGTGCAGGTACAGTTCACGGTGGCGCGTATGATTATAAAGCGAACAGACGTAGAAGTCAGCGGTGTATCCCTCATGATAGCAGTGTTTCAGAATCCGTG
>JAPUIP010000830.1 GCA_027296925.1 Candidatus Poribacteria bacterium
ATGCGCAAGTCTTGGGGGTAAAAGAATACTTCCTCTACGACCTCGATCACCGGTATTTACAGCCCTCTCTCCGGGGGTATCGATTGGCTGGAAACCGCTATGTGGAAATTCAACCGGTTGCGTCTCGGCTGACGTCAGAGATATTAGGTCTAGAGTTCGGTGAAAGGGATGGAACGCTGGGACTCCATAATCCGCAGACGCAGCGTTGGCTGTTAAGTCCCGCTGAAGCGAGACAACAAGCCGAAGCCAGAGCACAGCAGGAATCTCAAGCGAGACAACAAGCCGAAGCCGAATTGGCTCAACTGCGAGCCGAACTTGAGCGATTGCGCGCCTCACAGACTCACTCTCAATAACCGAAATGGAGCTTTAGTTTCAAAGCAACTCATGAGGAGGATACTCGACAATGATCCTTTCCGCGATTCAAAAAGTTGTCGATGGACAACACTTAACGGAGCAGGAAACCGTTGACACGATGAACGAAATTATGAGCGGTGAAGCGACGCCGGCCCAGATCGCTTGCTTCATCACGGCGTTACGCATGAAGGGCGAAACCATCGAGGAGATCACCGGCGCTGCGCGTGTCATGCGCGAGAAAGCGACGAGGATTCATACGAAACATCCGCTGGTCGTTGATACCTGTGGCACAGGCGGGGATGGTTCGCACACGTTCAATATTTCGACAACAGCCGCGTTCGTTGTGGCGGGGGCGGACCTCCCTGTGGCGAAACACGGAAATAGATCCGTTTCCAGCAGTAGCGGCAGCGCGGACGTGCTCAAGGCGCTGGGGGTGAATATCGACATTGGGCCTGAACAGGTGGAGTCGTGCATTGATGAAGTTGGAATCGGCTTTCTCTTTGCCCCAGCGTTACATGGCGCAATGAAATACGCAATCGGTCCCCGCCGAGAAATTGGCATTCGGACCATCTTCAACGCGCTGGGGCCGCTGACAAATCCGGCTCGCGCACAGGCGCAAGTCATCGGAGTTTACGCATCGACGCTCACAGAGCCGCTGGCCAATGTGCTCAAAAACCTCGGAACCCAGCATGCCTTTGTCGTGCATGGGGCGGACGGTTTGGACGAGATCACCACGACAACGACGACACGGGTTTCAGAACTTGTGGACGGGACGGTCAAGACGTATACGCTCGATCCAACCGCGCTCGGTATTCCAACGGCGCAGCCCGAAGAGCTTGTCGGTGGCACGCCCGAAGAAAATGCGGAGATCACGTCAATCGTCCTGAAAGCGGAAAAGGGGCCGAAACGGGATATTGTACTGCTTAATGCGGCAGCGGCGATTGTCGCCGGTGGGAAGGCTAACAATCTGGAGGCAGGGCTAGGGATTGCTGCGGAATCGATTGATTCTGGAAAGGCGTTGGCGAAGTTGGAAGGACTGAAGGCGAAGTCCAACGAGATTTAGACGTTCACTGCATCTCCCATAAGGCGCCAATCTCGTCAAGATGGAACTGCAGAAAGGAAAACCGTTGATCTTAGATACCATTGTCGCTCACAAACGCAAAGAATTTCAACGAGATCAGGAACAGGTGCCGTTAAGTACGCTCAAGGCGGAAGCCGCCAATCTTCCGCCGACACGAGACTTCCAATCTGCGCTGTCAACGCCGAATCACGTCGATCTCATTGCGGAAGTCAAGAAGAAATCCCCGAGCAAAGGGCTCATCCGCGCGAATTTTGATCCGGTTGAAATCGCCCAAACCTACGCCATAAACGGCGCCTCCGCAATCTCTGTATTGACAGATCGCGAGTTTTTCGCCGGAGACCTCGCCTATTTGAGTGCGATCCGTGAGGCGGTGGACCTGCCGCTGTTGCGGAAAGATTTCACCATCCATCCGTACCACATCTATCAGGCCCGCGTTGCCGGCGCGGATGCCATCCTGCTCATCGTTGCCATCTTGACCTTAGATCAGATTCGTGAGTTTATCGACATTGCGAAAAGTCTCGGCCTTGCGAGTCTCGTCGAAGTCCATACCGGCACGGAACTTGAATGTGCTTTGGCGGCGGGCGCAGAGATCATCGGCATCAACAACCGCAACCTGAAAACCTTCGATACGGACATCGCCACCACTTTCCGCTTGAGGGAATCTATTCCAAATGATAAAATCGTTGTCAGCGAAAGCGGCATTTACACCCGCGACGATGTTGTGAAGCTCCAAGCGATTGGCATCAACGCAATTCTCGTGGGCGAGTCGTTGATGCGAAGTCCGGATATCGGACGCAAAGTTAGAGAGCTGTTAGCTTGACACATTGTTACAGTTAGGAGAGATCAGATGAGTGCAGTCAAAACCCTACTCACCGAAGACGAATTACCCAAGGCGTGGTATAATATCATCGCAGATTTGCCGGAACCACCCCTGCCACCGCTTTACCCCGGTACAGGCCAACCGATCGGTCCCGATGATCTGGCACCGCTCTTCCCCATGTCGCTGATTGGGCAGGAGGTCAGCGCCGAACGGTGGATTGAAATCCCGGAGCCGGTGCGAGATATCTATCGTCTCTGGCGGCCGACGCCGTTGCATCGCGCACGCCGGTTGGAACAGGCGTTGGACACTCCGGCGCGAATCTATTTCAAGAATGAGGCGGTTAGTCCGCCGGGCAGTCACAAACCGAATACCGCAATCGCGCAGGCATTTTATAATAAAGAGGCGGGCGTCAAACGATTGGCGACCGAAACCGGCGCGGGGCAGTGGGGAAGTGCGCTGGCTTTGGCATGCAACTATTTCGGTTTGGAATGTACCGTCTACCTGGAAGATCAGCTACCATCAGAAGCCGTATCGCCGATCACTGATGCAGACGTGGGGCGCGAC
>JAPUIP010000831.1 GCA_027296925.1 Candidatus Poribacteria bacterium
GCGTAATTGATACCGTTTGCGCTCAATATCTCCTCAACCTGCTTCGCCTCAGCTAGCCTCCCTGCGAGATATATCCGTGCCACCTCCTTGTCCGCGAAATCGTCAAGAGTGACTCTGGCCACTTTTTTTTAGCCCTGAGGAGTGACGATCGTCAGCTAACTATTAAGTATGCTGCGGTGTCATTCGCAGCATAGCGCGACAAACCAAATCTCTGTCATCAAGTTACAATGTCTAACGTTATCCGCTACTTAACCCATTTGTCAAGCCCCCTGGCCGGGGTGAGATACGCGGCCATTTTTGTAGGGTATCCAGATATCAGCCACGATAACGCCGCGGTGCTCAGATCCGATCCGCAGGGCTCGTTACCCCCCGGCCTCCACGGTTCAGAATGGGATCAGGTAGACCTTATTGTGACCGAGTTATAGTCGAACTCTTCGGGCGAAAAAAAGGTAACGTGTTATGGATAGAAGGAAAGGAGTTCAAATTATGAAGATTGAAAGCCTTCGCGAGGTAAAGGCCAAGCTTAGCAAGATTATCAAGGAATTGCCCTCAGAGAGATCGGTAGTGATTACGAAAAATGGACGGCCTTGTGCGGCGCTTTTCCCTGTCACAGAAGAAACGGATCTTGAGAGTATGTTGCTCACGCAGCAAAAAGGCTTCTGGCAAATGCTTGACCGAGCCCATAAAGAGGGAGAGAAGAAAGGCTTCACCAAACTTGAGGATCTCCAAGATTAACGTCAACGCACGATACCCAAGCCTGACTCATAACTCTCCGTTTTTTACGCCCCGCCTATCCCACGGCGGCACGTAAGCGACGCCTAGCGGCGCGATGAGTCAGTCGTGACGCCGAGCGCCGGCAGCAGCTACTGGAGGATTCCTGAAAGGCCATAAAAGTCGCAATGCCCCGTGGGACGACATCCTCCACAGAAGTGTAAAGTCAAACAATGATCCTATATGCTGGTTGACAAGGCTTTTTAAAGACTATATAAAGACCTTATGAAGACTCTAACGATAACGGATGCAAAGAAACATCTGGGCCGATGGCTCAGTGCCGCCGCCCGAGGACAGGACATCGGAATCGTATGCGGCGCTGAAATCATCGCTCTGCGCAAAGTTGAGGTGGAATCTACGGACTACGCTCAGCGCGAATATGCAGCGACCGCGAAGCAGGTTGCGGAACTGGATAAGGCAACTGATAAACGGTATCGCCGGCTAAAACGCTCTGGAAAACTGATGACTGTCTCCGCAGATCAGCTGAGGAAGATGCTTGAGTAAACCTCTCTCGATCGACCCGGCTGTTTTGCGCCGGTTACAGAGGTTACCCAAGAGCGAAAGAATTGAGTGCCTGTTGGCTTTGTGCGAGTTGCCTGACAGCTTCGGTCGGCCGCATGTGCACAGTGGCCTGGGAATTCGCAAACTAGGCAACAAACTATTCGAGTGTCGCGGCACTGGCGCGTTGCGCTTCATTTTTCAGGACCGCCCATCGGATTTGTTCGTTTCTTTCCTCGGCAATCACAATGAGATCAAAGGATTGCTTCGAAGAGGCAGATATCGCTGAAGGGGGAAGAAACATCAACCAGCGAAGAAACTCGATCATCTTCCCCCTGTATCCACGCGACCGTCCTAAGCGGCCCTAAAAAAACTCCCGACCCTCCTCTCCCAATCAATGCCAGATAGTTATCTTAGTAAGTCAACTTAGGATGTCCCCTAAGATATCCGGTCAATAACCGTCGCATGAACTTGGACAATCCTTCCACTCCACTGCTTAATAGAATATGGGCATGGTTTGACAATAAAGCCCAGGCGTAAATCGATGTTGCCGTCTCTTTTGCAACCGTACCCAACCGAGTGACAAATTCCTTACGGTCCTGCTCATCATCTACAATCCTTCGTCGTTCGATTCCCCGAACCATTACATGGTGCAATGTACCGGGGGCATCCAATCTCGCCTGGCGTGTCATATCCCTCACCTCTTTAAAAATTGAACATTCTATATTCTTAGTAAATCAAGCTAGTCAACAACGTCCCCTTAGATTGGCCATCGTAAGTCCCCGATTCGAAGCCTGCCTGTGAGTCTCAGCTTTTACATCGCACAACATTAAGGAAGAAAAGAAAGGCAAGAACTGAAAGCAAGACCCCGCTTGCTAAGCGAATGATCCTGACAGCCTGAACCCTCTGCCTGTTACCATCCCATTGTCGTGAGTCATCGTAGCCCGACGACCCAGGGGGTCGTAGGTAAAGGTGGTGGTTTGGGCCTTGTTATTAGTGATGGAGATTTACAAAAGACGATAACGAGCCAAGAGCGGACTCAACTCCACTTTTAGGCATAAGATCTTAATAGCCGCAACGCCCCCTAGAACACCCACGTTGTCATAGCTGTGAGTACGCCGTTAGAGCCCACGCCGGCCGCCTATCTCCTAAGACAGCTCCACTACTCATACACGAATAGGTTGCAATATCGCTCACTTACCCCAACCTGTCAAGGGGTTTCGGAGCGACAAGCGCCGCCGGGGCCGGCGGCCTATCTCCCTAACAACCCGCAGCCCTTCTCGGTCGGTGCTCGCTGCTATTACGAGCAGACCCTGCACTGACCGGTTCATAATCTCCGTCCTTGCGCTCACGCGTTGCGTCTACCAACGTGTTATGGGCCGGACTGTGCGAATGGCGGCCTCCTCCGGGAAGGTTAGAACACAGGCAGGGTGTCAGACGTGGGTTGTCGACTTTCCCATCCTGAACTCGGTTGTTAAAGAAAACAATCGCGGATAGGTCTGAGTTCTGACTTCTATATCTTTACTGTCTTGATAAATTGTTGAGTCGTAAAAGTCAGACCCTGATTACCCCTGTCTTGGCTGTATCCGCTGTTTCTAGCTTCATGCCTGCCTCGGGCCTTACCTTTCCTGAAGAGTTGACGAAAACGAGGGTGGGGACTGCTGTGGCTCATTTCTTTCGTATGGATAACGCGTGATCAGATAATTTCGAAGTCAGCAATAATCGGCAAATGGTCTGAGGCGCGCTTTTCAAGGTGACTCTGCGGGCGGAAATAGCGAAGCAGCTTCAGATCACCGCGAAAATAGATTTGGTCAAGTGCCCGGACCGGGCGGAAGGCCGGGAATGTTTTGAGCCGGCCCGACCCCACCCTGAATCCGGCTGGCTCTATTAGTTGTTTTCCCAGAGTTCCCCATACATCATTAAAATCTCCCCCGGCAATGATGGCGGTGCTGTGGTGAGCGTGTACTAACGTATCACTAGACAAAAACCGACGGATTTGGATAACCCGTTCATAGCCGGCCAGTCCTAGGTGAAAGTTGAAAATTAGGAGCGAGCGCGGGTGTCCGTCCAATTTGACATGGCAGCGGGCGGCCAGCGCACGTCGTCTTTTCTTGAGTGGAACCGTCAGCTCGATGTCGTGGATGCCTGACAGCGGAAACCGGCTCAGTATGGCATTGCCGTAGTGGCCGGCGCGTAATTTGGCATTCGCCTGGAACGCTCGGTGGCGGAACCTCAGCGCATCCGCGAGCAAATCGACTTGTCGATCCCGGTGCCATCGGGGCACCCCATCAGCCACTTCCTGCAAAAGAACGATATCCGGTTCGTGAAGGGACAAGGTTTCAATGATCCGTTCGAATCGATAGCGCCGATCCACACCACCGATTCCCTTGTGGATATTATAAGTCATCAGTCGGAAACGCATGGTTTACCCTCACTGGCCTCTGCTAGCTCGGCCTTGGTGTCAATATCTTTAGCGAAGGACGCGATCCGGGTTATGCTAAAGACAACCGGGCGACCATCTGCGGAATGATGAAATTCACGGTGCAGAAAGGTCTTTCCTACGGCGTACTCAAAATCCGACACTGTCATTTGCTGACGGCGCAACTTATAGCAAGCCCTTAATACGTGATATGGGATCGACACGGACAGTACTGGAGACTTGAACAGGAACAGCTGGCGAAAGTCCTCCAGGACTAATCGTCCCAGACTGCGACCAATCATCGGAAAATGCCGCTTGTGAATGTCGCGGCTTCGATAGCGGTACATCAGCTCCAAAATGCGACTGGTCAAACTAGTACGTAACGCCCCCGGCCGAGCGATGATGAGGTGACCGGGAAACAGATTCTTTGGCGGCTGCCCACCATCGGGGCGGATCTGGTATGACGGCTTCCATCCGCTGGCGCCAAGGTCGTCAGGCTGAGCCTCGACGAGTTGCCACCAGAACATACATTTTTGGTAGGGGTCGTAACACGTTTCGAGCAAACGACGAATCTCATCCGGCGTCGGCAAAATATCGCAACTGAAAAACGCGATCGGAGAAAAAGGGCTAAATCGGCTTCGAATCACCTCGAAGGCACACCGTAGTGTCGTCATGAGGTTACCGTCAACATCCACAATTTCGCAGTTTACCTGCCCCTCATAAACCCGCCGAGGACCGATCAGAATAGGATCTTCAAATCGATCACTCTCCTTCACCCGTTCAACCAGCTCGCCGGCAAGGCATCGACCCCAAGGTAAACGGTGAGATCCTTTATAACCGGTTAGTATGTCTTCCTGCTTCAGCCCCCGTGGAATGGGTCCAGGAAATGGATCGCTGCCGGCAAGAACGATGATGGCCAACCTAGTGGGCATTCTATGCTTCCGAACGTGGCGATGAGTGGAGGTCGCGCCAAGGCCCGAGACTAGGTTTTATGCACCCGACCCGAGGTAGTTTGACGCCAATCCAGAATTTCATAATATCAAGGGAGACACTTGGGGGTCTGACTTTTATATCTTTACTTTCCTGCTGAATTGTTGACTCGTCGAAGTTTGACCCTGACTATCCCTGACGCTTGACCCCGCTGGCTTGGCCTCACAAAGAAGCTCCCCTGGGGAGTCCCCGATTCTGAATCCTAGCGAATGTGTCAGGCATGAGTTGTTGACTTTTTATATTCCCCAAGCGCACAAAGCCCGACTGGGATGGCCAGTCCGCGCTAATGTAACACGAATCTAAGTTGTGACCGGACAAGGGAACTCAGCCTCAAAACAGAGAACTATTGAATCACTTATTTTACTCGGAAAGATCGAATGGTCAATGGCAACAATTAGGCGAGAGGCATGAGGCAATAGGATAAAATAAGAAGGCGGAAGGATAGGGAACTCTTAGCACTGGCGGAAAAGGAATAGTATTTGTTTAATTTTCGACGTTGTGGCCTTACTCAGCGAACGGATTTGAAGATTTAACGCCGCCCTCTCCTTCCGTAACCGAAAGATCGTCTGCCGCGGGAGCGCCCTCCACGGGAGATAGGCGGGGCCTTGTCATCGAGCAGGCGTGTATATTCGTAGGCAAACCCTTCCAGCTTCACACGCGGAATTTTCTGGCCAATGAAATGCTCGATCGCAGCGATTTCATCCACGTCCTCTCCTGCCATGATGGTGAATGCATCGCCTACGTTCTGTGCGCGCCCTGTGCGACCAATTCGGTGGACGTAGTCTTCGGGATGATGCGGCACGTCGAAGTTAATAACATGGCTGATCTGCACGACGTCGATCCCACGCGCTGCGATGTC
>JAPUIP010000832.1 GCA_027296925.1 Candidatus Poribacteria bacterium
ACTATACTTCCGCATTTTTCGAGGGTAAAATTTAACAAAGTGAAAAGTGCCTAACGGGTCTAAAGTGCCTAACGTGCCTAAAGTTGGGCATCCGTTGGCCGCCATCCATTTCTGACATTTCTGCAATTCGGTTTGGAGTGCGAACCTGCAGAAAGAATAAGGGGCCCCAATTCGATTTTTCTCATAACCGAGAAGTCACGCGAGCCCTTGGAGGACAGCACGCTTAACACGTGTTCCAAATTGCCCACAAATTCTGCGGAAGTATAGGTAGTGAATGAATTCGGATGTTTTGAACGGAAGCAGTCAACGTGCAGTATAGCTATTCGCAACTTCATCCCATCTGGAAACCCCATCATGGGCTCGCATTTTCCAGACTTTCTGCGCGAGCAGACGCAACTGCAAAATCTCTCTCCTGATCCGATTCCCACAAGAGCCACTTGGTTCCTGCGATCTTCTGTCCTTCAATTTCTCGCTGCCAGAGAATTTGCCCAACCGCTAAGAAAGGTTTACCGTTCTTTGGTGGATAGATAACAAATGCGCAAAGACCGGATACGATTAATTCTTCAGGTGCAACGAATGCAAGACCACCTTCTGTCAAATTGCGGAGTTCCGTTCGCCTTGGTTCAAGGAATGGTTGGACGAATAGACTCCACTCCAAGGGGATGTAATGGACACGCCAATGGACATGATAACGCGGTGCCCTGATCGTGTTAGGCACGAAAGGAGATGGCGACATCAATGCCCGATCGATCGCAGCGGTGAGATCGTCACTCACAAACGGTTTTCTCACGACGGCATCGAAGATTTCCAAAGGTTCCGGCTGGAGCTCATCAAGGGTACCTGAGATTAAGCAGATTGGCACTGTGGGTTTGAGGGTCTTCATGCGCCGTGCCAATTCAAGGCCATCGAGGTGGGGCATCCGATAATCGGTGAACACAATATCATATTCGTTCTGTTCAAACAATGCTAAGGCTTCACGGCTATCTGTGGCTGTTGTGGTCTTATGACCTTGATGCTGCAGCATATCTGCAAGAAGTTCACAGATGAATAGTTCATCATCCACTGCGAGAATATTCAGCGGGTTCATGTTTCCCCTTTCACGTTCTTTCGCACCGATTTAGGGGTTGCAGTGGAGGAGGCTTTTATCGGCTTAGGAGCTACTTAATGCGCTTAAGTAAAGAATAGAAAAGTGTCATTGGGATTTCCTTAATTCCTAATAATATAGCGACAATGAGATTTTGGCTCTTTTTTATCCGATGTAATATTAGCAATAAACATACCAGGAGAAAAGAGACTCAGTGGTGTTTGCCTGTTAACCTGCCCGGCGTTCAAAGTCAGCATCTTACTCAAATACGCTAACGGCCTTGCAACCTGCACCGTACCTGATTTTGTAATAAATCTGACAGGGTGTATAGAATTTCGGCATCCGATTGTCGTTCAATGAACAGAAGCGAGCTGTTTGGAGACATCACCAGGCTTTGAGTCGATTCAACCGGAACATAAATCATACAGAAAAACACTCAGAAGCGCGGTCTCATACTTGATTGTGGAGGAACAGCCGCCACGTGCGGTCGATACAGGCGCTTATTTCAAAGAGACGGTCTGTTGGGATTGGTGGGAGGGTGGGGAGTTGTTGCGGTCGGACCGTGAATTCACGACCTTTGACGGTCAACGTTGATCATGTCTGATACTGAGAAAATCAACCCGAAGGCAAAACCAGAGGTTGTTAGCTTTCCGCAGGCTCGCATTGTTGTTGGATTCCGTCCTTCAATCGAAGCCGTCTTCGATCTTTCTTCCAGTGGCCGGTCTCATCAGTCCAGGTGGGTAGATTATCGGCCCAGCGACGCCCTGCGAAATGACGGAGGTATTTTCGCAGCCGGAATAAACAGCTCTGTTCCTGCCTGAATCGCATTGGCATCTGTAAGCCCATTTGCGTCGACAACGCTTTGCAACGGAACACCGTATCGTAAGGCGATGTTTTCCAGCGTGTCTCCTGTCTGAACAGTGACCACGGTGCCTCGCTGACTTGGGATTTTAATCGCTTGTCCAACACGGATTAGGTTGGGGTTTTCCGGTTTATTGACGCTTAGCAAAGTCACCAGGTCAAGATTGTGCTTTCGCGCAATTCGCCAGAGCGTGTCATTTTCGCGTACATAATAAACGCGCATTGGAGCGGTGGCACGATTTGAGTGAGGCGAATCGGACTGGAGGCGCGCCCCATGTTCCGCTGTCGTCAATATTTTGTGCTGATTGTCATGCGGTGATGCCGCACGAAGTTTCTCAGAAGTATTAACGAGCTTTGATTCAAAGAGCGTTGCCAAATCTATCTGCGTCAAGTCAGATTGGTGTTCGCTGGTGAGCAGATCGGTTTTCACGGGCGGTTCACGTAAGCGATTCAGCAGTATGAGACTCAATGCTAAAATCACTGTGGTCCACATTACGACTTGGCGGTGTGCTTGCATCAAATCCTCCTTTGAGTGCAGCAAGTTTGTACGGTCCAAACACATAGTGTTACCACTGTCAACGTTGATTTAGAAAATTCGTTACGCAGAAATACGCCGAATGCTGATCTATCTCTTCGGCGCGATATACCTCCTGTTTGGTGCAACAATCGAACGCTTGGTGTGTTCAAAAATGTGCATAAAGCCTTTGGTACACCGTCTTAACCCGTGAACGTCTTACAATATAATCCAGGCATGAAACCTGCGCCATTTTGTCATGTCCCTCAGAATATGTGATTTTCCTTGAAAATTGTTCTCATCTTTTGGCTTGACGATCTGATAGGGTTTGTGTAGAATATTACTGTGAAAGGTGGGAGTAAATTTGACAATCCGTCTCTTATTCTGGCTTCCGATTTTTCCTCTCGTAGTGCTTGGATGTGCAACCTCACAAAATCAGGCGACGATCGAGCAGTATAATCAGTTTGCCGTTAGATCTGCTAAATTACAACTGTGGAACGAAGCGATTTTCCGTTGGCAGCACATCCTGGAAATCGAACCCCAAAACGCGAAGACATACAACAACTTGGGAGTTGCCTACGAAGCATTAGGGAAGATTGATGAAGCAATCGAAGCGTATAAGCGTGCAACTGAACTGGATCCAGATAATAAGTTTTATCGCTTCAACTATAGAAAGTGCCGCCTTCATGTCCAGCGTAGTCGCATGAAGCCGTCTGATGCAGACGGCGTAGATGCCACAGATAGTTCTGAATCTTAAATCTCCCCTTCTTATCCCTTCATTTCCGCGAGCCCATAATATTGCGGTGCTCTAAGGACTCATTATGCAACCTTGGAATCGTGTTAATCGTATCCCCGGCCAGAATGGGTTGTTCCGGTTGAGAATGTGCCCCCAAAGCATTCACCAACGGATTCGTGTACTTTCACCGCTATGGAGATGGTGCGGCAATCTCACGGCTAGCGGGCTGATGGTCTTGATCAGTTTAAGCCTCTACTGTGGCTGCGGCAGTTCAGTCACGCGCGTTCCAATTCAGATTCAAGTCCAATCTATGATCGACGCAAACCAGTATTCGAGTTTTGCCGTATTGCCATTCATTGAGGATGAACGGTCCGATAGCCGACACATAAAGGTGGACGAGGAAATTGGACGAGACCTCTCTTCCTTGATGCGAATTGGATTGGGACGGCATCAGAATTTCGATGTTGTGAGCACGAACGAAACATTACGGATGCTCACCGGTGAGACGCTCAACGTCGATCTATTATCGAATGTGGATGAGCTTGTCCGTATTGGACAATACTTTGAAGTCGACGCGGTGATTGGGGGAAGCTATACTTTCTTCGCCGTCAGTGAGCCGAGACGTTACTATGGAGAACGTTATTCGAGGGAGCTCCAACGGTATGTCACAGATTATCAGGATTACCTGCAGAAAACCTACGTCCTTTCGTTGAGGATTGTAATCGCCGGTGTAGATACGGAGGAAATTATCCGGGATGATAGATATGACCGGCGTGCTGTCGAGGCGCATACGACCGGTTCATTTCTTATCTCAGAAATTATGCCGAGCGGGGGTGTCTTGAAAAACTTGGCGAAACAGGCAATCTCGGAATTTACGCGACAGATTGCACCACACCACGAAATAGAAGAAAGGTTTTTGGTGAGATAGCATGGCATCAAAGCTAAGTCGATGGGGCCACAGGTTGATGAGGCCGTGGGGCGGGGTGATTCAGCGAACCGACGCTTCTGCGAAGAATAGTTTTGCGGGAACTCGATTTTCTAGCTTCCTTTGTCTGGTATGTCTGTTGGTCTGTCTGCTTGCTACAAATAGCTGGGCGCAACGCTTCGGAAAAAATAAAATTACCGATCAGCAGTTCGACTGGATGATTCATCGAACGGAACACTTTGACATTCACTACTATCCGAGCGAAGAGCGGCTCGTGCCGATTATGGCGGATATTGCTGAAGAGGCTTATGAGAGGCATAGCGAAGACTTTGAGCATGAGATCCGGGATCGAACGCCCCTCATTTTATACCAGTCCCACAAAGATTTTCAAGAAACCAATATCATTCTGCAAGAGCTTCATGAGGGGATCGGTGGGTTTGCTGACCGCTTCAAACGGCGTGTGGTCATCCCCTTTACCGGCTCGATGGAAGCGTTTCGCGAGGTAATCGTCCACGAACTTGTCCATATCTTTCAATATGACATTATTTATCAGAAACCCGCTGGCCAGATCTATAGTGGTGAATTTCTCTATAGCCCTCCAATCTGGTTCATTGAAGGAATGGCGGACTATTTTGGCGAAGACAACAACGCGATTGGGGAGATGGTCTTAAGGGATGCGAGTATCGCGAATCAGATTGTTCCACTGATGCATCTGGATCGGGTATGGGCGGTACAGCCTTTTATGGGATATAAGCTCGGACAATCTGCGATCGGGTACCTCGCCGAGACATACGGGCGAGACAAGGTCGGGCAGATTATGCACGAACTGCGACATATCCGTACGAAAGATCTCTCTGAGGCTTTTAAGAACGTGGTGGATATAAGCCTAGAACAGTTTGATAAAGAGTGGCGCCAAATGGTTCAGAAAAAGTACTGGCCGAAGATTGAGTATAAGGGGATGCCCGACTTGATTGCCAAGAATCTCACGGAGAAATCGCGTTACTCCCATAACATAAAACCCGTTTGGTCTCCGAGCGGCGACATTATTGCTTATGTGACCGGTAATGATGGGTTTAGTGAAATTGTTCTCATGTCTGCCAGGGACGGAAGCCGGGTGGATCGCATTAGCAAACGCTTTTTCCGAAGCAAGTACGAAGAGATCCGCGCGGATCTGAGCGGTACAGACAATGGGCTTGATTGGTCACCCGATGGGGATCGGATTGCCTTCATTACCAAATATCGTGGCTCAGATTATCTGCTTGACGTGAACATTATCACCAAAAAGTTAGCACATCGCATCAAGCTGGATTTTGAGGCAGCGCATTCACCAAGTTACGATGGGAGCGGTGAGCGGATTATCTTTTCGGCGTTGAAAAACGGGCAGACAGATCTGTATATCATCTCTTTAGCAACGGAGGACATCACTCGCCTGACGAATGACACATTTGATGACATTCACCCCTCGTGGCATCCGACAAAGGAGGAAGTCATTTATGCCTCGGAACGAGAGGGCCGGTACAAACTGATCACGATCGATGTCAACCGTCGCACGCAACGCCAGTTGACGTATGGCGAACACAACGCCATCAGTCCAAATTGGTCTGCTGAAGGGGATGAACTCATTTTCTGCTCTGATCTCAATGGCGTTTATGATCTGTATACCATGAAACCGGATGGCAAGGACTTCACGCGGTTGACTGATGTGATGACGGCGTGTTTCAATCCCCGTTTTTCGCCGGATCGAAAACACATCCTGTTTGGAGCATATCAGGGTGGCAAGCAGGATATTTATGTCATGGAAACCGAAAAGGCGATTAATGAAAAGATTGATATGCCGCCTCTGGATTTTCAGCCGGTTGTCGCCGAAGCACCGATACAAAGACTGCCACGCCGAATCGCCCGCCGGAAGTATGGGACCAAAATCGGCTTGGATGCGATCTTCACCAGCTTCAACCTCGGCTCCGACGGTTTGCTTCGCAACACAACAGACCTGATTGCCAGCGATATGATGGGCAATCATCGTTTGGGGCTGAGTGTTGTCAATCAATCGGGCTTCCTTGCTCCAGATTTTATTGCTCAATACAGCTACCTGTCGCGCCGGGCGGATTTGGGCGTGGCATTCTTCAACTACCATGAATATCACCTGTTGGGGACGCCGTTCAACCGCCGCGGGGTTTTGCAGCGCGTAACGGGATTGATAGGTTCTGTTAACTATCCTTTCAATCGTTACCGTCGATTAGAATTAGAGTTGAGGATGTATTCGACGCCTTTTGCCTTTCGCTATCAAACCGATCGTCCAGATGACCGTGGGTTCCTGATGCTTGCAAAAGCTTCTTTGGTGAGCGACACAACGATGTGGCGGGAGTTTGGCCCCCATAGGGGTACACGCTATAATCTGACGGTTGAGCAGTCATTGCCTAGATTAGGGAGCGACCTTGCGCTAACGAATGTGATTCTGGATGCCCGTCGATACTTTAAGCTCAGTAGGCGCTCGACATTTGCAACTCGCCTGCTCTTAGGCGGGAGTTTTGGAGCGGATGAGTCGATCTTCTATCTCGGCGGAATTGATACGTTACGAGGCTACAGTTATGAAGAACTCATCGGTACACGGATGGGGCTATTAAAATTTGAAATCCGTATTCCGTTCATCGACGAACTCCGCTTCGGTTGGCCCTTTGCTTGGGCGATTGGCGGTATTCGTGGAATCATCTTTGCGGACTTCGGTACGGTTTGGTCGAAAAAAGAGTTCAGTGGAGATAACGATTATCACGTCTTCCGGAAGGAGGGAAATCGTATTCGTCTGGATGATGTCAAGGGCTCAGTCGGCGTTGGCCTCCGATTGCAACTGGGGCTCTTTTCCCTCGACTTTGATGTGGCGCGTCGCACCGATCTGGCGACCCTAGATCCAGATGTGATGTTCCACTTCGGTTTGGGGCAAGCGTTTTAGAATTGAATATTGACGATTGAAAGAAGTTCACCTTTTTCAATGAAAGAGAGTATGCATGCAACCACGTTTCGCTCGGTTTATTATTCTTGGCGCCGTTTTGGCGGTGGTCCTTGGCGGTGTGGCGATCCTCGTAAAAATCTATCCCGACCTGCTCTGGTTTGATATGGTCGGCTATGTCGCCATTTATAAAACAATCCTATTAACGAAGATCGCTCTGGGAGTGGTCATTGGGGGAGCCTTTCTGGCCGTTACCCTCACAAATCTCTATCTCATCTCGCGTTTCACGCCGTCTCGGCTGAGTCCGAGGCTCATGGAATCGATTCCCCTTGAAGGGATAGCCGATTTTGACCTTCGGAAGGGGCTCTATGTCGTACTGACACTCCTGGCAATTGGAGGAAGTGCCCTAGCCGGTTACATGGCAACGGATTACTGGGAAGTCTTTCTCCGCTATTCTAAGGCGAGTGGTCTTACCTTCCAGTCAGCGACCTCTCTCACCGCTCCAGCAAATCGCGGTGCAACGGAGGTCCTCATTTCTCAATGGGAGCTTGATGCCAAAGGATTTCAGGCGGGCGATGATGTCACGATCGAAGAAGGCGATCGCCGCCAAACCGCACAGATTCAATCGGTGGAAATTGTCGAAGATGGGCACGCCAAGCTGCAATTAAATCGAGCACTTGACTTTGATACAACCCAGAAAGCGGTTGTGACTTCGAGCGCCCGAGATCCAATTTTTCATAAGGATATTAACTACTACGTTTTCAGGATGCCACTGGAGCGCTATATTTGTGGCACTCTATTTGGTCTGTTTATGTTGCTGACCCTTTTTACGGCGGTCATCTACTTTTTCCACGGTTCATTAATTACTGACGGTAATCGCTTTGAACCCCCGCCGCGCGTCAAGACCCATCTCTTTACACTGATCTGTCTACTGCTGTTGTTTCGCGCCTGGAATTACCGCTTTGCGATGTATGACCTCCTCTATACCACGAGTGATGTCGTCCGCGGCGGAGGCGGGTATGCGGCGATGCATGCACGACTGCCTGTGTTAAAGATCATGATGGGGCTTGCGATTCTTTGCGCGCTGGTTTTCCTGATTAGTATCTTTTTGCGCCGGATCACTTTTGCTGTTGGTAGCGTGGTTGTTCTTTTGCTTGTAGGATTTATTGGGCAGGTCTATCCCCGTCTCATTCAGAATTTGAAAGTTGAGCCCAGCAAGCAGAAACTGGAGGCAAAATACATCAACTATAATATCCGGGCGACGTTGCACGCTTATGATCTGGAAGACAACACCGTGACAGAGAAAGAGTATCCCTTGACGAGGGAATTGTCTTATGAGGACATCACCCATCAGGAAAATGCCGCTGTAATTAACAGTATACGGCTGTGGGATTGGCGCCCCCTGCGGCGTACGTTCCGGCAACTCCAGGAGTTGCGTTCACAATACGATTTTCCTGATGTAGACATAGATCGCTACACGATGGCAAACGAAGAACCTCGCCAGGTGATGCTTGCTACGCGCGAACTCAATATTGAGGATCTGTCGCGCGAGGTGCGTAACGATTGGTATAAGCGAACTTATGTTTACACGCACGGCTACGGAGCGGTGCTGAGCCCTGTCAACGAAATCATCGGGGGAAAACCGAAGATGTACATTCGGGATATGGATCCCATCAACTACGAGCCCGAATGGACATATCGGTTTAACGAAAATCCGGGGCCTCGAACCTACTACGGGGAACGTACAAATCATTATATTATTGTCCACCCAGACCGCAGTGAACCGCTGGAGTTCGACTATCCGCAAGCGTTTGGACAGGATTTCGCTAAATATTCGTACACCGGTAAGGGAGGGGTTGAACTATCCTCCTTCTGGCGAAAACTGATATACACGCTGAAATTTAGTAACGAAATTAAGTTTGTCCTGCCGGGCGAAATTGAATCAACAAGCCGTGTGCTCTACCATCGGAATATTAAGGAACGTGTGCGAAAAATCGCGCCCTTCCTGCGTTATGATGATGATCCTTACCTGGTCATTCACGACGGTCGACTCGTCTGGATGATTGATGCTTACACAACGACAACGCGCTATCCGTATTCGGCCCCCATGCAGGATGTTATCCGTGCCAGGGTGGCTGAGCGCGCCGGCAGACGTGCAGTTGGTCGCATCGCGGGCGGAGAAAGGCCGTGGGGGAATTATATCCGAAATGCAGTCAAGGTGAGGCTTGATGCGTATGATGGCACGGTAACTTTTTATCTGATGGAACAAGAAAAAGACCCCATTGCTGAATGCTATCGCCGTATCTTCCCGGATCTGTTCAAACCGTTTGATGAGATGCCGCAGGAACTTAAAAAGCACATCCGATATCCCACGACGATGTTTCTGCTTCAAGCGCGCATGTATCAGGATTATCACATGAAGGATCCAATCACCTTCTACGCGAGCGAGGATCAGTGGGAGATCGGCGAAGAGCTTTACGACAGCACAGAACGTCCGCGTCCTCAGCAGCCGCTTCAGCCCACGAGCCCGTTTGCCTCTCGCTCACAGAGCCTTCCAGAGAAAATCACGAATGTGCAGGAGGTCGCCCCTTACTATATCGTGATTAAAATTCCGGGAGAGGAACGCGCCGAATTTGTGCTGATGTTGCCGTTCACACCGAAAAACAAGTCGAATCTCACCGCCTGGATCTCCGCACGGTGCGATCTGCCGCAATATGGACAATTGCTCGTTTACCGCTTCCCAAAGGGGCAACTTGTTCCCGGGCCGATGCAGTTGGAGAATTTCATCAGCCAAGAGCCGGAAATCTCCCAGCAGATCAGCTTATGGAATACCCAGGGGTCGCGTGTGCTTCGTGGCAATCTGCTGATCATCCCGATGAACGACGCCATCCTGTATGTTGAGCCAATCTATATTCAAGCGGAAAACGAAGAATCGGCGATTCCGGAATTGCGTCGTGTGGTCGTTGGCTATAAAGAAAACGTCACGTGGGGCGAAAGCCTCGACGAGGCACTGATCAAGATGTTTGGTCGGAAGGCGCCGGCGGTCGTGCCGACATCATATCGTCCTGATAGCGAGGAAATGGAGGGTGAAGTCGAAGAAACACCCCCATTGGACCAAACACCGATTCCCGACCTGGTGAAGCAGGCGAGGCAACATTATGAGGGGGCGCAAGCGGCTCAACGCGATGGAAATTGGGCAGAATATGGGCGTTATCTGGATCTGTTGGAAAAAGCTTTGAAGCAACTTGAGGCAAATGTGCAATGAGATGTTGCCGAATGTCTCAGAAGGAGGAGGTGAATTGAATGGGACTCGATTGGAAACCCCGTCATCGTGACATGATGATTGGCGGTCTGTGGTGGTTGGCACGGATTACCGATAAGGCCCGGGCCAAATTAAGCGACACGATTGGCGATTACATTTACCCGTGACCGCAGGACGAAAAGTTCCTGGAGGAACACAAGGTAGATGCTGACGAGTTTATTGACATGGTCAAAAATAATCCGTCAGACGATGATATGATTGCTGCGATGAAAGCATTAAATCGCTAAGAAAAGATGATGCGTAATGCGTAATACCATTGGTAGTTTTCAATGAGGCCATTTCGTCAGAAATATAAAGAACCATAGAACAGCCAATAAAATCCCCCCGACCCCCTTTACGAAAGGGGATTGAGGGGGATTTGAGAATAGGCTCATCTGAAACTCAGAACGGTATAGTACGCAAGGTTTGTCGCCTTATTACGCATTGCGCATTTTGGAGATGTCTGTTGAATTTAAGCGCTTACCGGAATCAACTCGATCAGATTGATGATCAGATCTTAGCCCTGCTGCATCAGCGGGCGGAGATTGTCAAAAAGATTGGCAAGCTGAAGTCGAGCACAGGGGCTGAAAATATCTACGTGCCGCACCGCGAAAAACAGATTATCGATCGCTTAAAAGCGCAGAACGACAATCGATTTCCGGTTGCGGCTTTAGAAACGGTCTACACCGAAATTATATCCGCCTGCCGGGCGCTCGAAAAACCGTTAAGTATTGCATTCCTCGGTCCCGTGGGCAGCTTTGGGCATGCCGCAAGTTTGCGTCATTTTGGCTCGTCGGCGGAGTTTATCGCGGTGATGCCGCAACCCGACATCTTTACGGAGGTCGAATCCGGCAGGGCTGACTACGGCGTGGTTGCGATCGAAAATTCCACGTACGGAACTGTGCGCGACGTTTTAGAGATGTTCCAACAAACAACCCTGCAGATCTGCTCGGAATGTTTCTTGCCGATTGATCAGAATCTGCTTTCGAAATCTCCCATTGAGCAGATTACGAAGATTTATTCTCACCCCCAGCCGTTTGCGCAATGCCGTGAATGGTTGCGTCAGAATTTGAAGGGGGTTCAACAGATTGAGGTCGCTAGCACTTCAGAGGCAGCGCAATTAGCAGCGAGCGAACCAAACGCGGCCGCCATAGCAAGTAAACTTGCCGGCGAGATTTATGGGCTATCCGTTGTCGGTGAGTCCGTTATGGATGATCGGAACAACATGACGCGCTTTCTTGTGCTCGGACCGCATTCCGCAGGGCAGAGCGGCAATGATCGCACATCGATCCTTTTCGCCATCAAAGACAGGGTTGGTGCGTTGTGGGAAGTGTTGAAGGTTTTGAGAAGTTACGAAATCAATATGAGCAAGATCGAATCCCTGCCTTCGCGTACCAAAGCGTGGGAGTATGTTTTCTTTGTTGACCTTGATGGCCATGTTGAGGACGAAAACGTTCGCAAGGCACTCGCAGAGATTGAGGAGTTGTGTGTGTTTGTGAAGATCTTAGGTGCTTATCCGCGCGGCACCTAGCGTAGCCTCAAAGTTTCCTGCCGCCACTTTTCCCGCCGATCAGCCTTTCCCGAACCACTTGACAAACAGAATTAAGTTGATCAGGCTATGCGTGAGCATACACGGGATAAGTGACCGCGTGCGAAGGAATAGCCACGCGAGGACAAGCCCCATCAGGAACAGCGCCATCCCGCCAAGGGGAAGCGGTGTAAAATGGCGGAAACTTCCATGAAGGACGGCAAAAAAAAGCGAACTGATTAGTATGCCTTTTGTACGACCAAATCGCTCGGCGAAAGCAATATGCGCAATTCCGCGGAACAGTATCTCTTCCGCAACGGGGAGAAGGACGACACCAACGAAACCGAGCAGAATCATCGAACCGTCCCCCAAGCCTTCCGGCATGCCCATTGACAGTTGCTCCTGTTCCCATTGGATGAGAGCCGTCAGCCCATCTGAGGGAATCAGCCGATTGAACCATTGGAATCCTTGCCGGATGCTCACTGAAATCAGCGCCAAAGCCGGTGCAAGCAAGAGCGGCAATCCCAAGCTGCGGAGGCTGCCATTATATCTGAGCCCAACAGCAGCGATGGGTCTGCGATAGCGTGCGGTGATACAGTAGAGGCACAACCAGACCAGCACGTTTCCGGTAATCAGCTTCACAAGCCAAAAGTGCGGGGCAGAAAGCACATACGTTTCCAGTCCTTCCGGACGCATGTCTGGGCCCTCGACGAACCAGATGGCCATGTAGCGGATCAGCTCTTGAACTAAGAGAGCCACCAGGCTGATGACGACCGGATCTGACGGCTCAAAATGGCCACGCAACCTCTCAATCGTCTCTTCTGATGTATAGAACCGATTGCACTGGCCACACTGGCGTGACCCGGCTTGGTTCTGTCGATTACATTGGGGGCAGGTCCAGGTGAGTTCGGGTCTCTGATTCCAAAAGTAAAATGGGAAGAACGCTTCTGGGGCGAGAAAGGTTCCCACAACCCAAAACATCGATCGCTGTCGCAGCTTAATATCATTGTACACCCAAAGGGCGAGGCCGCCGTGCATCAGCCCGAGCAGAAACAATCCGTAGATCTCTTGCGGTGACAAATTATATGCTCCCAAAGGCGAGGATTCGGCGTGCATGGTAACACATTCAAATCTGCCTTGTCAATGGTGATCTGAGTAAGGGAGCGGAAAGGATAGCGCATGCAGTTAATCTTTTCATTTGACACAGAAGAATACGAAACTCCCGGCATTGATGACACTGTAAAGATCTGGGCGGATATGTTGGCGAAACTATGGATGCCGTGGTGCATTCTGCACCGTTGGCGAAAAGGCGCGCGTGTTGCGAGACCGCGGACGCAAAGATATCATCGACGCACTCGCTGTCCACGAAATTGATTTCCACTCCGATTGGCACTCCCGTCACCCGGTCCACGCAGAGTATCTGGATGAAATGGGTTGGGACGACGGTGTCCAGCGCGTGATCGAGGAGGAAGCCCAAGGGATTCGCGATGTTGAGGAGATCTTGGGGCAGCGTCCAATCGCGTATTGTAAGCCAGGGGGGAGTTGGGGACCGCAAGTTGCTTATGGTATGGCATTGATGGGGCTTCCTGTGTTCTGCGATGCCCCATTTGAGTTTGCACCGGGGCAGCCCATGTGGTTCTGTAACCAGCTTTTCATCGGCTATCACGCATCATTCGATCGCTACTTCGAGGTGGAAGATCGCCTGACACGGATGAAGGCGGATTTTCGTCAACTGTGTGATCGGATCGGGCACGGAACACTCGTGATGTATACCCATCCAGTCCGCTTGTTCACGCGAAAATTTGCGGATAATTACCGTTACGGTAAGAACACGCCGAGGTCGGAATGGGTGCCAGCTCCGATGCGCTCTGCCGCACAGATCGAGGCGTTGATTCGCGACTTCGATGCGTTTGTTGGGTATGTTGTGGGAGAGGGAGTTGAAGTGATCGACTACCAACAACTGTACGAACAATACGAGGAAAGGCGGAAGTGGATTGATCAAACACCCCTCTTCCAGCTCGCAGAGAAGATACAGCTTGAATTGAACTCTCAGATTGTTGATGGGACTTCCTATTCCCCCGCCGAGATTTTTGGGATGGTCGTTTTTGCGTTGGCTTGGCATCAACGGACGGGAAGCCTGCCCCAGGCGATACCCATTCGTCGTCTGATTGGCCCGACGGGTTCGCCGAAGTTCGATGATTCGCAGGAGCCGGTTGGTGTTGACGCGCTGCTAAATCGGATAGGGCAGGTCGATGAAGGGCTCACGGAGCATCATCGCGTGCCTTCGTCTGTCGTACTTGAGCCACGAGCTATTTCACCGGGAAGTTTCCTCAAAGCCGCCGCGCACATCTTGGGGGCAATCGCTGCAAATAAAGAACTGCCGGATCAACTGCCGCTCGATGCCAACTGGCATGTTCCCAAAATTGTGGAGCGATCCGACTTTACGGAGATGCGCTTTGATTGGAGCATATTTTATCCCGGTTTTGAGGGAAAGCGCGTTATCGAGATGGCAAAGCTGCAGGCGTGGACGGCAAAGCCCGCTTTGAAGGGAAGCGGATAGGCGAATCAAGAATTACGTTTATCGAAGCATTCGCCGAAAACAAGCGATATGTACGCGAATCTAACAGCACAGATCAGAGCGCAGGCGCAGAAAATTGGATTCGAGCTCGTCGGGATTATCCCGGCCGAACCCAGCAAGACAATCGATTTGTACGAGCGCTGGTTGCAAAACGGGTATGCGGGGGAGATGGACTACCTCGAAAGGCATCTGCCACTGAAGCGCGATCCGCGCGAGCTCCTGCCCGAAGCCAAATCGCTGATTGCGTTGGCGATAAATTACTACACGCTCGATCCGTCCCAAGCTCTTACCAATGACCCGTCCCGGGGGCAGATCTCTCGGTACGCATGGGGAACGGATTACCACGATATTATCCACGCAAAGCTGCGTCAGTTGACGCGCTTCATCCAAAAAATTGCTCAGGAAGCGGTCAAAACGAGAGTGTTTGTGGACGCCGCTCCGGTTCTAGAACGCGAATATGCCCAAGCAGCAGGAATCGGGTGGATCGCCAAAAACACGAACGTGATCAACTGGCAGGCGGGCTCCTGGTTCTTCCTCGCGGGGATTTTGGTCAGCATCGAGTTAGGCGACGATTTGCTCCCGCCCCGCGGAAGCTGCGGCACCTGTACCCGTTGCATCGAGGCGTGCCCGACAGATGCTATCCTCGCCCCAAACGTTCTCGACTCCCGACTGTGTATCTCGTATCTAACCATCGAACTGAAGGGAAGCATTCCCCGCGCCCTCCGTCCGCAGATGGGTAACCTGATCTTTGGTTGCGACATCTGCCAGGAGGTTTGTCCATGGAATAGCAAAGCCACACCAACGCAAGAACGCGGCTTTTATCCTCGTAAGGGGAATCTCGCCCCGAAGCTGCTTTCGCTGATCAACATGACACAAGAGGAGTTCAGCAAACGCTTCAAAGAAAGTCCCATCAAGCGAGCAAAACGACGCGGCTTCCTCCGGAATGTTGCGGTAGCGCTCGGAAATTGGAAACATCCTTCCGCCGTGATTCCGCTCAAAAAGGCGATGGAGGATGACGAGCCACTTGTCCGGGGGCATGCCGCTTGGGCGTTAGGCCAAATCGGCGGAAAGGCCGCGAGAAAGGCGCTGCAGGCGCGGCTAAAAGTGGAAACGCATCCAGAAGTGATCTCCGAAATTAAGGAAGCGATGCGTGAAGCTCAAATAAAAAGCTAGCGACGGATATGCGGCGCCTCCATCACTGCACGCTGTTCCGGGGTCATGTCCTCAATATAGTCAGGATAGGAAATCTGATGGGAACCGGCGCTGTAAGCCTGAAACCCCGGACTGAATTTATAGAGGAGTGCACGCCGCTGATGCTTTCCCTTCCACGGCAACGTCCCATGCGTCAAGGTCTCCGTGAAAATGACGGCGTCGCCCGCTTTGGCATGGACTTCAACCACGTGCTCTTGATACTTTTCGTACAACTTCATACTGTGCGGACACGGCAGCTCTGCCTTATGACTCCCCGGAATGACCGCCAGCCCGCCCTCTCCGGGCCCCTCGTCTGCTAGCATGAATTCTATCACCGTCAGCCCGGTGTAGATGCGTCCATACTTGAAGAAGTAGGCTTCGGAAAAATTGGGGCGCTCGACTCCGCCGCCATGCAACGTGCCGCCTTCCGTACCCTCTTCCATCGCAATCAATCCCGGTCCGTGATCTAGCCGATAGCTCTCTCCCAAGATGGTGTCGAGGTAGGGCTTTGTTCGCGGATGCACCAGCAGCTCCCGAAACGGTTCGCACCAGGGACGCTCCCACGCCAACATACCGCCGATGTCCTTCCGATG
This sequence comes from Candidatus Poribacteria bacterium, assembly GCA_027296925.1. GTDB lineage: Bacteria > Poribacteria > WGA-4E > WGA-4E > PCPOR2b > JAPUIP01. The sequence continues at coordinate 16,256 of JAPUIP010000832.1, forward strand.
TGACGTTCCAGCCAAAGCTTTTGAACCCCCTGACAATGACCTGTCCATCTCCTTGAGTTGGTCGATGTGGTGATCAATCCCGGCTTTACACCGTGCGACTTCTTCAGGCGTAAGGGCATCCCTGATAACGAGATAACCCGTCAAATCAAATAGATATTTTTCGTCGTCGTTCATCGTGCACCAGTCTCCTTCTATGGGATAATCATAACGCCATGAAAAATATCGCTCAAAAGCGTAAAACGCAAAACGTCGGACTTTACGCTTTACGTTTTACGTTTTATATGATGAGATTTCTTGGCGCCGGTCACAATGCATCATGCACTTGAGTGGGAGGGGACGATCAACCGTTTGCCGCCCATTGCACGCCCTGACCAACCAGCTTCTGCATGGCGGGGCGCTCAAATGTGCCGGGCCCATGTCCCAACGAGGTGTAGAACACACGCCCTTCGCCGTAGGACTTCACCCACGCCATCGGGTGCGGTCGATCCGACCACTCCGCCGACGCGAGAATGTGGAGGTACGGGTCATAGGCGGACATGTAAATTTCGTCCTCCACCTCAAAGTCCTCGACGCCCTGCGTAATCGGGTGGTTAGCATCGTCGATATGTACCGTGAACGTTCCGCCAGGCGGGTGCCAGTTGGCGTGTCCACCGATGAGGTCTACACTGCGACCACCAATCCACCACGCCGTTCCGTGAATGCCGACCAGCCCTTTGCCACCGCTGACGAATTGAAACAGCCCATCTTCCTGTTCTGTCGTCAGATCCGGCTCTCGCTTTGACGAGCCATCAGGCTGACGAACCGTACGAGTGAACCCGGTGCCAAACACGCAAACGTCAAACCCACTCAGTTGAGATGACGCCAAAATGCCTTTGTCGTCGTTGAGCTCCACCGACATATCGCTCTGCGCCGCGAGGAAATCGTGGATAATCGGCGCGCTATCCTCAAACCGATGATTTGGACCCGATAAAACCAAAACTTTCAATGTGGATGCCTCCTTGTTTTTTCCGATTACCATAGAACGGATTGAAACTTCTCGAAATAGTCAGGACGCAGATGAACGCTGATTTTCAGAATGCGTCAAAAGCGATAGCGACAAAACGGCGCCGGCACGGTTGCCCGCCAGGCGGGGGTTGAATGAGATTCTGGTCCCATTGATGTTTCCGTTTTGATCTGCGCATATCTGCGTGAATCTGCGTTCCGCAAAGACAAATCGCCAAAAAAGTTTCAACGACATCGTAAGAAAACTGAGTCACGATCTGTGCTTGCTTTAGAAGCACAGTACGCACGTAACTAATTTTCAAAAACAAACTTTACATTTCAGATCGGCAGAAGCCTGAATCTATCTGGCTTTTTCAATCCAAAATCCGCAATCCGAAATCTGAAATTTAGTTATAATGCTCAGTATAGAGGAAAAGGGGAATAGTGTCAAGACAATTATTCTGGGCGTGGCGCTTTGAAAAATCTCAGTTTGATAACTTGCTGCATGTCGTGTATAATAGAGTAATTTCAGAACTGGAATGGCTGAATGAGAGACGGACGGGAGGATTCCACTTCAATCTGTCCCAAATGGATAACGAGAATGGAGGAAAGGCATGAGACCGAAGAAAGTCCTCATCACCGGTATGAGTGGACTCATTGGGGGTATCGTGGGCGATCATCTAGAAGGAAAGTTTGTCTTGAGCGCATTGAACCGTCGTCCCGTGCCGGAGGTAGAATGCCATCAGGCGGATATCGCCGACCTGGATGCCATCCAACCTGCTTTTGAGGGGGTAGACGTGGTTGTGCATCTGGCGGCGATGTCGCGGGGGAACGCGACATGGGAAGAGGTGCTGAATCATAACATCATTGGAACTTACAACGTCTTTGAGGCGTCACGGCGGGCGGGCGTTAAACGCATTATCTACGCCAGCAGCGGCGCAACGGTCAGCAATTGGGAGCGGGAGTTTCCTTATAATGCGCTCACCGAAGGGCGTTACGATGCGGTTCCCGATACGTTGCCAACACTGACCCATGAATCCCCCACGCGGCCGAGCGGCCTTTACGGGTGTAGCAAGATCTGCGGTGAGGCATTCGCCAGACATTTCGCGGATACTTACGGCATTTCCATCATCTGTCTGCGTATCGGCGCGGTTACCCGTGAAAATCGGCCCACGCAGCCTCGTCACTTTTCGATCTGGTGCAGCCAGCGCGACATCGCGCAGATGGTTGAAAAGTGTATCGAGGCCCCCGAAGGCGTGCGATTTGATATCTTCTTTGCGGTGTCCAATAACAAGTGGAGTTACCGCGATATTTCACACGCCCGTGAGGTGGTTGGGTTTGAGCCGCAGGATGCTGCGGAGACATACCGTGAATAACCTTCGGATTGTTATTTTTTGCCATTATTGTGGGGGCGGATTTGTACGTACTCCCGTCCTCTCTATCACAATGAGCTGAGAGTGGAGGAAACAAAATGTCTCAAATCAAATCGGTTTTATTATGGAAAAACCAACGACGATATATCCGCGAAGCCCTTGACGACGGTACGCTCAAAGGCGCGATTATCCCGACAGGCAGCACCGAGCAACACAACGAACATCTGGCGATGATGCATGATACAGCCAGTGCCGTGCATGTCTCGAAGCTGGCGGCGCAAAAGCTGTTCCCGCAAGTGATTGTTACCACGCCGTTGGCGATTGGTGTATCGGAACACTGGATGGATCACAAGGGGACGTTGACGCTTCGTGCGGAAGTATTCGGCGAGGTGCTTTACGACGTTGCGGATAGCCTGCGCCGGCATGGGATTACAAACGTGCTGATTATCAACGGACATGCCGGCAACGCGGGCCCTATCCATGAACGGCTGGACGGCTTCCGCGAACGACTCGGCATCAACATAGACTTCCACTCCTATTGGGAGGCATATTCTCCGGAACTTGTCAAGGAGCAGATGGAGTCCGGCAACTGTCCGGGGCATGCCGCTGAGTTTGAAACCGCGTTTGCGCTGGAGGCGTTTCCGCAAAATGTCGATTGGGACGGCGTGGATTACGACAGCGCCAAGCTGACGATTTCCGATCCGCGTCAGGCAGAAAGTGATCGCGCCTATCATCACGAAGCCAAGCTGGCAACCGCAGAGAAAGGGCAGGTGATGATTGATGTCGCCGTGGATTGGGTCGCTGAGCGGATGCGTGAAATGATCGGGTAGGCATTGGGGTATCAGGCGTCGGTATTTGAGCGGAGCCTTAAAACCGAACACCTGATACCTGCATTACGCGATGAAGGGTGGAGGTGAAAATCATGCCAGAAACGATGACGGCCGATGAGCTCCTCGTTTTACCCGATGATGGGTTTCGATACGAGTTAGTCAAAGGAGTCCTCAGAAAAATGCCACCCGCGGGTTTTGATCACGGTATCCGAACAATGGATCTCGGTGCGCGACTTCATAGGTACGTCAAGCGCAATAATATCGGCAGAGTTGCAGCCGCTGAAACCGGCTTTCAGCTTGCCTGGAATCCAGACACTGTGCGAGCGCCGGACATCGCATTTGTTCGGCGAGATCGATTGCCACCCACAGGGCAACGTGGCTATTTTCAAGGCACCCCCGATCTTGCTGTTGAGGTAGTCTCCCCCGGCGACTCCTCACGAGAGGTTGAAGAAAAAGTAGCCGACTGGCTCAATGCAGGAACTTCGCTTGTATGGGTTGTTCGTCCGCGAAACCGAACCGTTACCGTTTATCGTTCCCTGACAGATGTTGCAATATTAGCGCGGGCGGATACGCTTGATGGCGAATCGGTAATTCCGGGATTCCGTTGTCGTGTGGCAGAGATCTTCGACGAGTAACCCGACGAATCAACGCCTTACGCCAATCACCAGCGCACGCTTTAATTTGAGGAGAACCCAAATGCCACACCTTGTTGAACTCCAACCCGACCATCTGGACGAACTTTCTGACTTTTGTAACAGAAATTTTGAATTTCATCAGGGACAGTTTGAGAAAGAAATCCTGCAAAATCGGATTTTCGAGGACCCAGATTATGAACTGGAGCACGGGTTTTTCCTGCGTGAAAAGGGACAAACGGTCGGTTTTATGGTTGGTGTGTTGCGCGGAAATGACGCATGGTTGAAGCTCTTCGCCGTTGACCGGGAACATCATCGAACTGGATTCGGGCGCATGATGTTGGCAGAGATCGAAGATCTGTTTCGACTGAGCGGTGCGACGTACGTGCATGTCCTGAACGCCTCACCGTACTATTTGATGCCGGGCTTGGATCCGCGCTATACGGAGGCGTTATGTTTTCTCCAATCGCACGGCTACACTTTTAATCGCTACGTTCACAACATGGCGGTCGACCTCACCGCAGATGACTTCGATACCACGCAGGCGGAGTCAAAATTAGCGAGAACGGGGATCAAAGTGAGACGCCTGAAGCGCGAGGAGGAACAGACGTTTTACGAGTGGATGTTGGCAACCTGGAGCACGAACTGGACAACGGAATCGTGCAACTCGCTAAAAAATACGCCGGTGACCACCTTTCTTGCACTCGATCAAGACAACAATATTTGCGGTTTTGCTTCTTACGACGTGACGATGTTCCGCGGTGGATTTGGTCCCACGGGCGTGGAAGAACGGATGCGTGGCTTGGGACTCGGAAAAATTCTGCTGCTCCGTTGCCTCCGCGATATGAAAGATCGGGGGTATCGCCGTAGTGAGATCGGTTGGGTTGGGCCGATTTCATTCTACACCCACACGGTTGGCGCGAGAATCTGCGCGACGTTTATGCAGGGGAGTAAGGCGTTATAGAAAGCACAAATCAGTATCGTTTGCGTTGATTGACTGGCAGAAGTGGTTTCGGCATAGACACTGTGGGGATTAAAGACGAAAGTGAGAAGGTGAGAAAAGCTTGCCCTAGGCTGATAGGGTGGAAAAACGGACCAGCGATTCTAGCCTGCCTGCTGCGCTGCACTTGGCCCAGATAGGCGGCAGACAGGACAAACGGAAGAACAGATGGTTGAAAAGATCCAATATCATTGGCAGTTAGATGTTTACAAGCTATCGGTTGAAGCGGCAATGGAGATTTAGGAATTTTCGAAGTCATTTCCCAAGCAGGAAACCTACAGTTTGACGGATCAGATTCGTCGGTCATCGAGATCCGTTTCGGGGCAGATCGCTGAAGGGTGGCGGCGGAGAAAGTACCAAGCTGCTTTTGTGAACAAAATGAACGAAGCAGAAGGCGAAGCCGCTGAAACACAGGTCTGGCTCGAATATACAGTCAAGTGCGGTTACATACGTCGAGAAGATGGGACGAGATTGCACAAAACCTACGATCAGATTATTGGAAAACTGGTCAACATGGGAAATCAGCCTCAGAAGTGGATACTCAAACCGACCAAACCGTTGTAGCCTCGTTCCTCTGACTTTCACGCTTTCACACTTTCTCACATATCTCAAGGAGACAACGATGCAACTCAAATTTGCGTATCTGGGCACCTGGCACAGTCACGCCCCGATGCATGTTCGCGAGGCAGTGCAACGCCCGCACGAATTTCAGTGCGTTGGATTTTACGACCCGGATCCGGAGGTGGTTGCGCAAAGACGGAAGGAGTGGCCTGAATCTTTCGTGTTTCCATCGATTGAAGCGGTGTTGGAGAGCGACGCCGAAGCAGTCATCGTAGAGGGCCACGTTTACCAGAATCTGGATTACGCTGAGCAGGCGCTGGAAGCAGGAAAGCATGTTTTGCTCGAAAAACCCGCAGGGGTCGATTTGGCTCAACTGGCGCGAATTCATGAACTTTCGCAGCGCAAAGGGCTGGCCCTCCAAATGGCCTACAT
>JAPUIP010000833.1 GCA_027296925.1 Candidatus Poribacteria bacterium
ATTTTACTATGCGAAAGGTAAGATCATTTCTTCTCCTTTCTATTTTTGCTCTACTTCTAATCACCTTGCTGTAGGAAGCCGTCACCGTATAGAGCAGTAATAACTTCCTTGAGTGCATCTGCTGACTTCTCCGCTGGTTGAGCATATTTACTTCGGGGGTATTTTTCCATAATTGTTTCAAACGCGATCAGTGCGTCGATGTACCTACCCTGTGAACTATGAGCCACCGCAACATAAAACTGCGCCGCAGAAAGGTGATTCGCATCAATATCAGGGTAATTGTCTAACATTTTTTGGAATGCCACTCCCCCATTTGCAGATTCCTGCACACGGAAGTAGGTCCACCCAATCATATATTGTGCCATCGCTTGTCCGTATCTATGTTCAGGATAGTCTGCAATAATTTGCTGATAAATGGCGACATCTTCTTTACGAATTCCCTGTCGCGTTTGGTCGATATATTTTAACCAAACCTTGGCTTCTACAAAAAATGGCGTTTGCGGGTATTTTGCCAAAATTGATTCGTAAATGGGGGCCGCTTTTTCATGATCATGTAATTCAAAGAGATGCGTATTTGCTAACCCGATGTTCGCCATAGGCGCGTATTGGCTATCAGGATATTCATTGATGGCTCGTTGAAAATATTCAATACTCCTATCAAACTGCTTGAGGAGGCCATAACAGTCCCCAATTCGAATAATCGATTCAACCGCGTAATCACTATCCGGATAGTTATCTGCCACTTTTTCATATTCCACAATTGCCTTTTCGGGTTCAAAAGTCTTCCAGTGATAAATATTCCCAATCCGAAACTGCGCTTCCGCTGCCTCGGGGCTATTGGGAAAATACTCAACTACTTTCCGATATTCATCAATCGCTCCCTGGAAATCGCGGTTGTCAAAATCCTTCGCGTAAGCCCGTTTAATCTGGCCTTTGGCGTTTGCGGCTTTACCAATTTCAATCTCTAATACTCTCCCAAGTTGGCCTTGGGCAAGTGCACCAATCAGCAACGGCAACAGAAAAACGCATGCGACCAAAATAGGAATCGCAACCTGTTTGAATCGTCCCATGATACATGCTCTCCTTTCTCATTTTAAGATCAACATTTTCCGGACATTGGAAAAGCTTCCGGCTTCCAGATGATAAAAATAGAGTCCGCTGGAGACCCTTTCCCCTGTATCGTTACGTCCATCCCAATACGCCGCCTCGGATCTAGAGGTGTAGAAGTCAGCCTGCTTGTGGCCGAGAGAAAGCGTTCGTACCAGCCGTCCAGATGGATCATAGATGCGGATCTGCACGTTTGCGGCTGCCTTCAATTCGTAAGGAATCCACGTTTCAGGGTTAAAGGGATTTGGATAGTTTTGTAGCAAACGAAATGCCTCTGGCTTTGGGCGAGGTTGAACGTCAAGGGCAAACCGCTTGTGCCAGATGGCCCCCTCAGCGTCCTCAATCCGCAACGTCATCGGCTCTGCTTCGCCGATAGGCGCATCTTTGTCGAGAGTAAAGCGGAAGGGAACGAGAACATAAGGTTGATTGCTCACCGGGAGATCCACCCCTGCCTCAACATCTTCGGTAACAAACCAATCGGGCATCGTCGCCGTTTCGCAACGCACCGTGACGCCTTTGAGCGCGGCATCCCCGGTGTTAATCAGTTTGAGGGTGAGCGTTACCGCTTCCCCCTGGGTGACAGGAATCGGCGGGGCAGTCTCCGCCCACAACGGAAGTGGACTGAGGTTCATGGCAAGTCCAGTTGCCAATAAAAAAAGTGTCCTCAAACGGAACAAATCTTTCATGGTTTCCTCCTTTGGAAATCTGACAGTTCACTGGAAATTATCGTGAAACAATCTGGAAACAAAAAAGGCGTCATTGCACCAGACAGCGGCACAACGACGCCTTTCAGAAAATGAGACCCAAAAATCGATCCGGCAAAGGATCGAAGAGGGGATTACGGCCCCCCCCCCGACTGTATCGCAGAAAGCCTGTGGTGGCGGGGGTTTGAAGGAATTGGAAATGTATTGAGATGAATGCGAAAATCATGCTTGGATTCAACCTTCTTCGTAATGAACTCCGATGTTGCCAACAATTTATCACACATTGGAAATTCTGTCAAGCCTTTTTTACTTCCTCAGGAATTTTGACGCTCAGAATCAGCGACCATTTTTCCGTTTGACAATTCATCCCCGCTATGATAACCTAACGCCATCCCGAATTCATGGATGAGGAGCGAAAGATGGAATCACAGTTACGAACATTTATTGAGAAACTGGTCGCACAGATTGCTCCGCTTGAGAAGCAGTTGATGGAGAGTTATTGGGAGGCCAGCTTAACCGGCTCCGACAAGGCCACGCAACGAGTTACTGAACTAGAGACGCAGTATCGCTTTATTTTCTCGGATCGGGACCGCTTCCAGCAATTGAAAGATTTTCAAGCTTCAAATACCATTAAAGACGCGCAACTTGCACGACAGTTGCACTTACTCGTTTTGGAATTCACCTCACACCAACTGACACCGGAGATGATTGAAGATCTGGTCAAACGCCAAACGGCAATTGACCAGGTGTTCCATACGCATCGCGCAATCGTTGATGGAACGGCAATGACCGATAACGAGATCCTCGAGGTGATGAAGACGGAGAACGACAATGTCAAGCGACAGAAGGTGTGGGAAGGAAGCAAACAGATTGGGCGTAAAGTCGCGGCGGATATCATCGCTTTAGCCCATCGGCGGAATGAAGCTGCACGCACGGTCGGCTTTGATGACTATTATCAGATGTCTCTGACGCTCAGCGAAATCGAGCCCGATCAGCTTTTCGATACTGTCAGTCAATTGGAAAGCTTGACGAGTACGCCTTTCCAACAGGTGAAGGGGAAATTGGATCAAGCGCTAGCGAATCGCTTCGGTGTCACGATGGATGCATTGCGTCCGTGGCATTATGCGGATGCGTTCTTTCAGGAAGCGCCGGAGATCGGCAAAATCAACTTCGATACGCTGTTTCAGGATAGTGATCCCGTTGCCATCACGAAGGATTTTTATCGCGGTCTGAACCTGCCCATTGATGATCTGGTTGAAAAGAGCGATCTCTTTGAGCGTTCGGGGAAGGATCAGCACGCTTTCTGTATCGATATAGACAGAAACGGAGATGTGCGGGTACTGGCAAATGTGAGGCCGATGGCACGGTGGATGGGAACGATGCTGCATGAATACGGTCACGCCGTTTACGATAAGTACTTGGACGCGACGCTTCCATTCTTGCTACGAAAACCTTCACACCTGATCACGACGGAAGCCATTGCGATGCTCATGGGCAGACTGGCTCGAAACGTCGCGTGGCTAGACGGGACCATCCATTTGTCTCCAGAACAGCAGAAGGCAATCGCGGCGGAAACGGTCGAATCCTTTCAGTTAAGCATGCTCATTTTTGTGCGTTGGGCGATGGTGATGATCGCCTTTGAACGGGAACTATACCGCGATCCAGACCAGGATTTGAATACGTTGTGGTGGGATCTGGTCGAACGCTTCCAATACGTCAAGCACCCAGAAGGTCGAAACGAACCAGATTGGGCGGCAAAGATCCATATTGCAACCGCGCCGGTCTATTACCACAACTATCTCTTGGGGGAAATGGTCGCTTCTCAACTGCAACACACGATAGATCAGCAGGTCCTCGATGGAGCGGGGGTTGAATCAACGGGCTATGTCAGCGAACCCCGTGTAGGCGACTATTTACGCGAAAAGGTCTTTACACCCGGCGCCGGTCTCCCTTGGAACGCGCTACTCCTCCATGCGACCGGCGAAGCCCTGAATCCGCAATATCTTGTCAATCAGTTGCATATTGAGCGCTAACCACGACATAGTCGGCTGGGCAGACCGCGGCTCCGACTTTCCGGACAGCAACGATGACCCCCTCCATTCAATCCATTCTGATCTCTGAATCACAGCTCCAAGGGCGTGTCCGCGAATTAGGTCGGCAGATCTCCGAGGATTACAAGGACCGAGATCTGGTACTGCTCTGTGTCCTCAAAGGCGCCGTGGTATTCCTTGCAGATCTCATCCGCGTGCTATCTATTCCCGTGCGTTGCGAATTTATCCAACTGAATAGTTATGGAAATAAGACAGAACCATCGCACGAAATTCGTGTCATTCAAAGGCTGAATGACAGTCTCTGTCAATCGGATGTGCTTATCGTGGAGGATATTGTCGACACCGGGGGGACCTTGAGTTTTCTCATGACTCAAGTCAAGGCGCTAAAGCCTGCCACCCTGAAAGTGTGTAGTTTACTCGACAAGCCAGCGCGTCGGAGGAAGGACACCGTGATCGACTATGTTGGATTTGAGATTCCAGACACGTTCGTTGTCGGATACGGTTTAGACTACGCACAGAAGTACCGCAACTTACCCTATATCGCGATTTTGGATCTGGCGTGATGGACAAACTTGGGGATTTTTCGTTGACATCCCATGCACCTCTCGACTATCCTTATAAAGGATTACCTCTATATCAAATCACGACTTTGAAAAGGAGATGATTGAATGCATAAAGTTTTGACTTTCGCATTAAGTGCACTTTTGACACTCTCGCTGATATCCCTGGCAAATGCAGAGATGTCTGAGAAAGCCCAGATGGGGCGTGAACTCTTTTATGACCCCTCTTTCGGGGGAACGCTTGATCCCTACGGCAAACCGGCAAAGGTAACAGGCCTCTCTTGTACAGACTGCCACGCCGATTTCGACGAAGCGGCGAATCCCGACGGTCGAATACGTTCTGGGCACAGCATTGTTGGCGTGCCGCACCGTGGTCAAGCAAAAGGCGGCATGATTAAAGGGGATATGTTCAGGCGCGCTGCCGGCGGCGGTGGATTCTGTTATCAGCATTTCTTGCAGCGCATCCCTAGCGATAAAGTAGATCCAATTGCAATTCCAGAGGAGCAAGCCGAGGCCTTGATGGCTTATTTTGAACATGTTTCCGGTGACAATAAAGGCCCCCAGTTTGAAATACAAATGCTGGATAAAGAAGCAGCAAGCGCAGCCGCCGATACGATTCTCGCGATGAAAGGGGATTCGACAAGAGGATGGAAGCTGTATAGCAGAGCGTGCAACGTCTGCCATCTGACCGCAAAAAAAAGCGGTATCGGTCCCCAACTTGTCCGATCGAAACCGCCTGCCGACTTAGAGAAACGAAAGCACAAAATCGCTGCGTACGTGCGTCGAGGGGGTTTTGTGATGCCCTTCTTCGCAACGGATCGATTGTCAGATCAAGATGTTGCTGACATCGTCACGTTTATTGCGGAATTGACGAACAAAAAGAAATAGACGAAAAGGCGCCGTAGTCAAGACATCGTGTTGTGTAATGCATGGTGCGTAAAAATCTTACGTCAATGCCTTACGCAACACCTATCGACCTAAATTTTTCTCTGACGGCGATTTTTCAGCGAGTAATTGGCTGACGTTTCCCTCGAAGATCTCGAAGGGGTTGAGGCTTTGACGAATTGCTGAAACAGACTACGAGCATCGGTGATAACGCGATCCTCATCTGTTGTTTCATGTGGCGGCGGGGACGGTGACGAAGGGACATCCCGTTGGTGAGGACAGGTTGATGGGTGGGGCGTTGCTTGAACATTTTGGGTTTCTTTCAATGCGTGATTTTCTGCCTCCAGATACCTGATTTGCTCCTCCATTGCTTTTAACCGAATCTCATGGTTCTGCGTGTTTTCCTGAACCGTATGAAGTTGCTGTTGTAGGGTTTCAACACGGCCCACTAACGTAGCAATCGTGTCGATAACCGCTTGAGGCATTCGGTGCGATTGATCTTGTAAGTGGTTTTCGAGCACCGTCGGGGTGGATTTGGCCGGCGGAAAAATACCGAGCGAACTGATTTCATACACCCCCGAATTGAGTCTTGTGCCTTCAAAGTAAGAGACCCTTACGGTAATGTTCTGTCCGATCTGTAACTGGGCAAAACGCTGACTAATATTCCAGATCACCGAGTGGTTGTGTCCGACCGATTCCCTGCTGTTACGCCGATTCAACTGACGGAGATAGCGCGTCATGATATTTGGATCGGCAATCAGTTGAGCCACCGGATCGGTTGTTAAAACGCCGTCCACCTTTAAATCCGATTGAACAATGGACATAGGAATCTCTCCGGCCTCTGCGCGCATTTCCATCATCCATTTTGTTTCTGTAGCTTTCTTGCAAGAAACAAGAAAATGATAGTGAATTGCCATTTTTCTCTTCACCAGTGGTGATTCTTGTGTTCGGTTCTCATCAAAAGTGCGCTATTCACCCATATTATAGCTGACATTGCGCAACTATGTAAACTAGAAAAATCACCGTTATTTTCGTGCCTGGTCGTTGAGACGCCAATCGTACGCTAAATATTGGATGGTGATATCTTGCTGCTTGATGAAGGCTGCATCTTCGTCGGACAAATACTCGGCAATGAAATCGAGGACACTATCATGTGTATCCTCAAAGTCCTCCGCGTACCACTCGAAGATTTTTGAGAGATATAGCACCCGATTCTCACGATCCAAACGCACCTTTTCTGAATTATTGATAAAGTTCGCAGAGGACTTCTCGAGCTGCTCGTCGAGCGTATCCGGAAAAAACGCCCGGTTCTCCAAAATCGGACACCCCGCCGACGCACAAACCAATGCAAAGTGAATCCGCGGCTCAGCGAATTCAGATCTGATGATGCCGTGTTCGATGTCGTTCAACGTGTAGCTTTGCCCACCAACCTGGAAGTTGATGCGCCGGAAGAAACCGCCAAGCGGCTTAATTTGGCGCACGCTTGTGGTCGGATAGTGGTCAAGGACGCCTTTGATTGTCAGTGCGTTGTAGGCATCAATCCAGAACGCCAGTTGATCATTGTACGCATGCAAATTGTCGAGGGAGGCGGCAGCGAGCAGATCAAGGTAAGATTCGAGGGCTTGCGAATCACTTTTGAGGGCGGCATAGTTGACCCGGCCCTGCGCATCAACATATTTCTGCAAAACCTGATTGAACAGCTCGTGGCTGAACGCATCAGCAGCCACAGCAGGTTGGATTGCTTTTCCAACACGTTCTTCGTTTTCAACTCGATACTTATATAGAAAGTATAGAAAGCCTGCCCCGAGCACCCCCAATATACCGAGCGCGCCGACCAGCCAGCGTGTTGTTTTCATAAGCATTTGCTCCATGGGTTTTCAGCACGCATATTTCTCCAGCACTTCTCGATTAATCTCGATGCCCAGACCCGGCCCTTGTGGGACAGGCACAAATCCTTCCACCGCGCGAATGGGTTCTTTGGCCAGATCGGTGCGCAGGCCGTTTTCTGTCATATCAAACTCGAACAACGAAGGAATCGAGTTTAGCACTTGCGGCGAATCCGGGATGGTCGCTTGCCAATGCAAGGTTGCGGCAAGGCGGATACTCCCTCCCCACATGTGTGGCAGCACACGAACGTAGTTGGCGCTCGCCATTGCCGCGATCTTACGACACTCTGTGAATCCGCCGGCGATGCTCACATCGGGTTGCACGATGTCCAGCCCACGCTTTTGAATCAGGTCACGAAATGCCCACCGCCCCCGCAACCCTTCACCGCCGGCGACCCGCACCTTAAGGGCGTGACGAATCTCGACATAGCCATCCACGTCGTCCGTTGTAATTGGTTCTTCATACCAGAACAGATCGTTTTCAGAGATCTTCTGACCGACGTCAATCGCCGTCCCGACATCATAACCGCAATTGGCATCGACTGCCAAAAGGATTGCGTCCCCGATTGCCTTCCGCACAGCCGCAACGTTCTTCACGTCGTACGCTTCGCCAAACCCGATTTTCATCTTCACCGCCGGGAAGCCTTGATCGACATAACCCTTTGCCTCATCCATCAAAGCCTGCGTAATATCGGATTTATCTTTTTTGAAGATTCCACTCGCATAAGCGGGAATCCGATCTCTGAACGCGCCACCGAGCAAGCGATAAATGGGTTGATCCCATGCCTGACCCATGATGTCCCACAAGGCAATATCCACGCCACTGATTGCAGCGATGTTGCTTCCGCCGTGTTGGTGCATCGCATTCCAGATTACCTCGATATCAGACGGATCTTTGCCGATGAGGTGCGCATGGATCGCCGACTGAGACGGTATACTCGAACCTTCTCCCCAGCCCGTGATGCCGGCATCAGTGCGAATTTCAACGACGCCGGCACTCCTCGCCGTTGACCAGCCATGTGAGTTTGCAAACGGTTCCACCAGGGGATACTTGAGGTTATAAGTTTTGACTTCGGTGATTTTCATACCTTTCCCTTGTGACATGAAACGGAGGAGTCGTATGTAAGATCTGCTGCATCTATCGCCAGTATTATAGCATAAGTCCAGGATAAAATCGATACTGGAGTGTGTCGTATCGTGAAAATTGTCAACCTGCGAAAGTCGTGCGTGCCCCGGCGCTGCCAGCGATAATCTTTTGACTCGCTTAAGCGTCCTAGTAACGGAAGCGCCTTGCGAGGAACAATAATCTCTGACACTCTATAAAGCTTTTGAAAAACCAGATACTGAGGAGCGTTTTGACGATGGGACAATCAGAAGGAAAACTATGCAATCAGGTCGTAATTGTAACGGGCGCGGCACAGGGCATGGGAGCAGCGGTTGCCAATTGCCTGGCGGAAGAAGGCGCCAGCGTTGTCGTCAGTGACATCAATGGAGAAAAGGCCATACGAGTCGCTGAGAGAATCAGCAGCGACTCCGGTCGTGCGCTGGCGATAAAGACGGACGTGACCAAAGAAGATGAAGTGGCATCGATGGTTGAGACGACGATTGCGCGCTATGGAACAATTAGTATTCTGGTCAACAATGCCGGAATTCTCTATCCCACCCGGATTGATCAGGTCACAAAAGCGGAATGGGATGAAGTGCTTGATGTCAACCTCAACGGCACGTTCCTCGCCTCAAAAGCGGTACTCGAAACCATGAAGAAAAATCAGTATGGCCGCATTATCAATATGTCTTCATCAGCCGGCAGGAGTGTTAGTACACTTGGAGGTGTTCACTATACCGCCGCTAAAGCCGGCGTGCTTGGCTTTACGCGGGCACTGGCGAAAGAGGTCGCTCCCTTTGGCATTACCGTCAATGCGATCTGCCCAGGACTGATTAATACAGAGATGGCAAGGGAAAACTGTTCTCCGGATCAACTTCGGGCGTATGAAGCCAGTTTTCCGATTCCCAGGTTAGGACGACCGGAGGAGGTCGCGGAACTGATACTCTTTCTGACAACGGCTGCGTCGTATATTACTGGCGCCTCGATCGAGATCAATGGCGGAGACCTAATGATGTGACGCACTTAAACGGAGTCGCCGTCGGTTACAAGAAAGAGGTGTGCGATGAAAAAGATGAAAGCACTTGTTACCTCGATTTCGTGCAATGAAAGCAGGTTTTGATATGAAAGCAGAATCGGTTAACCCCCTCTGCTGACTGGACTCAAGCCTTCTCAAAAGGGTCGAGCTTCACCAAAAGCACCTTTGGCAGAAAAAGGTGCAAATTTTTCCCACTCAACCCACCTCTCATTTCCAACGTCCCAGATTTATCACAGAAAGGCGGTAAAAAGAGGTGAAAAACAGAGACATTCAAACCGGTTGGGGGACCAAGTTTTCTTTACTTCTAACCCTTCTAACTGCATCTGCGCTGCTTTGGAGCAACCCGGCGGCAGAGTCGGCGAAAATGTACTGGACAAATGCCAGAGGAATTGACCGCGCAGAGCGAGACGGCGGAAGTCTGGAAACGCTACTTTCGGTCACGCTGTCAGGCCCAGAGCATATAGCGGTCGATGCGACCGAAGGGAAGATATACTGGACGGATGCTCTCACTCGAAAAATCCAGCGGGCGAACCTTGATGGCACAAACATCGAAGATCTCGTCACAGGACTCGTTACGCCACGATTCATCGCCCTTGATTTTGCTACGACAGCAGCTTCTGCTCAGGAGCCTATCATTACAATTGTTGAGGCTGGTATTCAAACAGGCGTATTGTATAATGTTAAAACAGGAGATCACATTACGATTCGTGGGAAGAATTTTGAGCCTTTTCGACCCCTTCACGTTAATCTTGGAAAGATAGAGGACGTAGAAATAATTAGCGGAATGATGACAAATGAGAATGGAGATTTCACAACGGTTGTTTTAATGCCGCCGATGGATGATGGACGAAAAGAACAGTTCACCATAACCGTCTGAACAACGACTCAATCGGCAACGATCCCAAAAACATTCACTGCATTTTGCCCGTTGGCATGGTTATTGCTCATAACGTGAACTTGTAGGGAAAGGGAATCCAGCGAGGTCAGAAGCGTTTCCTCCGCCAGATTTTGTCTCTCTCAGGGAAGGTCATCTTTCAAGGGAAAAAGGTCATTGGGATTGTTCGCAACCTTTTATACCTCTTGATAAACTGCATAATGACTGATGACTGCCTTAGAAGCCTTTCTCAAACCCTATAAGATTTGGGGTTCATTTGCAGGCGTAAGTTTCTGGACAAGTTTACACCAGAAACGAAGTTTTTGGCAAAAACTCCGTTTCTTTCCCAACTGTCCACGAATTTATGCCCTA
>JAPUIP010000834.1 GCA_027296925.1 Candidatus Poribacteria bacterium
GTCCCCGCTGCCGGGACGGTGCGTGATGCGTAGTGTTGATGCCATGATTCCCTCCTTGGCGGATCGCTTCTCCTGAAACGGTTGAAGGGTGGAGGCTTCTGACGCAGGTCGAAAATCGTGCGGATCTAAAGCTCCGGGTTCACAAAATGGAATTTCCATAAATGTCGTGATTAAGCTTCGTCCGCAAATTCTGATGTAGTTGGTCATTGACGCCCTGATCTGAAGATCGGGCTAATTTTTTTCAACCGCGATAAATCGCGCTGTTTTAGCCCCGTTTAGGGAGACGGAAATAGTTTCCCCAATTTCATCCTGAACCCTTTGGCTTCGCTCAGGACAGGCTCCGTGAAGGATCTCCGCACACGGGCAAGAGATTCTTCGTTCCACTCAGAATGACATCGTGTTGGGATATTTTATTATTTCGCCCTCCCTTACGGAGGTTCGACGACTCAGCCCAGCGGTTAGCCCTCATCCCCAGATGACTCTGCGAATTGCTTCGACACCTGTTCCCAACTCGCGCGAGCGGCTTTATCCGTGATCTGCTCCAATTCTTTGCGTAGCGCGTTGCCTGCCGTCTCCACCTTATCGGGGTCGAATCCGTGCTTCTGGTATTGCGTGTCAACCCAACGCTCGAACTTCAACTGCCAGAGTTTCGCGTACCGTCCGGCATCACAGAGCCAGGGGAGACCAATATCTTTCAGAATAAACCTGGCAATCGGGAGCATGAAGGCGATCAACGCCGCCTCACCGAGGATGCCAAACCGCTGAGATTGGACGGCGCCGGCGGCTTTCTTTAGCGGTCCAGCCAGTGCCGGGTCTTGGGAAATGATCGTCTGAAATTCCTCTCTGGTCATATTCGTATTCCTTTGCGTTTATCCATTTGTGGTTTCGCGGATCGATATGTTATCATCCTAACATTGAACGAACGAAATTCCAATCTGGAAAAGGTGACGCACCGGTGGATATTCGTCGATACCAGCCGCAGTTGACCGCTTTATTTGACGCACATGGCGTCATTCTAGCTTACCTCTTTGGTTCGCAGGTGAAGGGCACAGCCAACCGTGAATCCGATATCGACATTGCCGTTTTGCTATCGGATCAGGTTCCCCAAGCGGAATACGGCGCGTGGCTGGTGAAACTCAATACCGATCTCATTGGGGTTTTCCAGCAGGATCGAATTGACGTCGCCCTCCTCAACTGCGCGCCGCCTTTGCTGGCTTTTCGGGTCGTTCGCGACGGCGTCCCCATCTACGACCCACATGACCAGCACGTTTCGTTCTACGTGAAGACGTTCAACCGCTATGTCGATACCCAATCCTTACGTGACGTCCAATGGCAATATTATCTCAAAAGGCAGCGAGCCCACGCCCAAAGCTCCCGAAACGATTCAGGCGCGTCATGATCGATCCGCAAACCATCCAGAGCCTTCTCCAGACACTTTCGGAATATGTTGAAGATCTCCGAACTTACCAGCAGTTAAGCCGTGATGAGCCTTGTCTCATTCGCCTATTCGTTTTCAGGGACATACTTTCGATAATAGAGATCGCTGAACTCCACCTCGTTGCCATCCGGATCGAAAACGAAAAACGCGTGACAACTGAGTGGTCCTTCAAAGTCAAAGGGACCCCGCGTCCGGTAATCCAGCGAGGCGAACTTCTCCACGAGTTCGTTGATCTTTTCTGTGCTGGTAGCAAACGCAAAGTGCATCGGACCGCCGGCATCGTGCCCCGGCGAACCGGCTTTTTTGAGGACCAGATGGGCGGTGTCCAAGTGGATATACAGTTGTTCGTTGTTGCGTGGAACGATCTCAAATCCTAAGATGTCCCGGTAAAATGCAGTTGCCCGGTCGAGGTCAGCAACTTTAACGAAGACTTCTCCAATTCCATAAAAACCTGTCATGATGTCTCTCCTTTTCCGTTGATATTACCGTCCCCACAGCTCGACGGCGTGTTGATCTGGATCATTGAAATAGGTGTGTGGCGCGCCATCCGCGTGAAGCACGGGGCCATAGACTTTCACACCCGCCTCCACAAGTTTGCGGCACAGCCGATCCACGTCCGGCGAATCGACTTCAAAGACGAAGTGGAATCGCCCATCGCACTTTCCCGCGTACGTTTGGATCTCTTCGGAGGTCAGATAGTTGCTGTGCCGCTTGCCCGGCAACCACAACCCCATGTACTGGTTATCACCCAGTTTGAGGGTGATATGTTGACCGGGTTGGTAAGCGGCGACGGGGATCTCCAGCAGATCTCCATAGAACGCTTTCGCTTTTTCGAGGTCTGAAACAACAATAGCAATTTCCGCAAAACCTTTGATTGCCATACCGATTGCTCTCCTTTCTCAGAATTGTTTGTGTGATAGGTCTTTTAACGTGAGTGTATGAAGGCGATAGTGGCGCTTTCGACGATTCAACCGACAAATGACAGCGCTATCGTGAAAAGCGGAGTAAGGTGGGATTGAGAACGATTGGCATTCGGGGAAGTATGGGGAGGCGGAGCAAAGTGGGATTACCCGATTTGTCACCAATTTCCGTTTCTGTGAGTCCTTCCTTAATACTCAGAATGGGCTTCCTCCGGACTGCGTTGGCGATCTAATACACTTCGCAGGGCATGGGCTATGTTGGCGGATGAAGGACGTTCAGATCGAGATACTGCTCGAACGGATCGAAGTCACGATCTGAGTGTAGCAGCCGAAATCCGGATTCAATGACGAAGGTCGCAATCAGACAGTCGATTGTTTTTCGGATTGTAATGCCACGCCTTCGCAAAGTTCGATAATTGTTCGCACTTTGAATTGCGAGCTCAAGAGTTACCATTGGATAGATCGTGTAAGTTCTCAAAATCTCTTCAGCATCGGCAAAATCTCGATCATCGCGAAAACCTTGCAAGACCTCGCTGACAATCAGATCCCCAGTGGCGATTAACCTCGGATCCGGCGGATCATCCAGGTAAACAGTTGCAGGCGTGCGAACTTCGTTGAAGTAGTCAATCCAAACCGAAGAATCAACGACGATCATCGCTTATTCGTCCGCATTTCATCGAGTTCACGATGGGGGTCATCCTCCCAGCCCCATCTGAGTTTGCCGCGGAGCTGGCGAAGCCGTTCCCAATTGCCGACCTTGACCTGGATCGGCTTCGATTGTTCGATTACGATTTTGAGCGCTTCCTCGACAGCGGCACGCTTCGTTTCTTTTCCAGTAATTTTCATAATCGCTTCAATCAGATCCGCATCAATCTTAATGCTTGCGAGTTTTCGCATTTTGCTGACTCCCTTTTGCATGGAAGTTTCAAAACCAATGGTCACGCTTATTTGTCCGCATTTCGTCTAATTCGCGACGTGGGTCATCGGTCCATCCCCATCCAATTCCACGCAGTTTTTCGAGTGCTTTTTGTTGTGCGTCTCCGCGCGCGATTCTTCTGAGTGCTTCTTCAGCAGCGGCGCGTTTTGTTTTCGTCCCGGTGATTTCCATCACTTTCTTGATTAAATCATCGTTAACTCTGATACTTACGAGTTTTTGCATTCTTGACCTCCGGATCTGTTCTGTATTATATCGGATACGCCTCCGATGCGCAAGTTGGTCGAGGAAGAATCCCGATATCCGGTTTGTAGACATACGCTGCCTACAGAACGCTTATCGGATCAATATCCACAATCAGGTCGATGTTCGTCGCCGTTACAGCGGGCGGTGCCGCTTCAAGCGCTCGTTGGATGAGCTCACGGAGTTCCTCAACATGCACGCTTCGCAGCAGAAAGTGCCACCGAAATTTTCGCTGGATCTTCGCAAGCGGAGCCGGAACCGGTCCTCGAATCTCAACCGATGGGAAGCCGTCAGCTTTGGTTGTGTCGAGCTGATCCAGGAGACCATTTGCTGCCTGAATGACTTCCGCCTCGATTTCTCCGCGAAGCAGGATTGTCGCGGCGTGACTTAAGGGTGGATAGAGCAAGGCTTTCCGATAACCGATCTCTTCGTGATAAAAGCGCAAATAATCGTGACCTTGTGCCGCCTGGATGCTATAGTGTTCGGGCATGTAGGTCTGAATTATGACGTCACCACCAGCCTCGCTACGTCCAGACCTGCCGGCGACCTGTGTCAGCAGATTAAACGCCCGTTCGCCGGCGCGGAAGTCTGGCAGATTGAGCGCGGTATCGGCGGAGATCACGCCGACGAGGGTTACGTTCGGAAAATCTAAGCCTTTGGCGATCATCTGCGTTCCCACCAGAATGTCGATCTCTCTCACTTTGAAAGCGTCCAAAATCTTCTGATGCGCATCTTTGCGCGTTGTCGAATCGGCGTCCATCCGCTTGACATTCGCCTTTGGAAATGCCTTAACGACCTCCCGCTCGACCTGTTCCGTGCCAAGCCCAAAATAGCGGATGTACATGCCGCCGCATGTCGGACAAACTTGAGGTGTCGGATGTTCATGGGCGCAGTGGTGACAGGTCATCTGTTTCGTATCAAAATGAAAAGTCAGTGAGATCGAGCAGTTGGGACACCGTTCAACGTAGCCGCAGGTTCGGCAAAATACGTAAGTCGAGTACCCTCGCCGATTCAGGAATAAGATGACCTGTTCCCCCTTGGATAGCCGATCTTCAATCGTTGTGCGGAGCGCCGTTGAGAAGATTGTCCGATTGTTCTTTTTGAGCTCCTCGCGCATATCGACGATCTTGACCGATGGCATGCCAATGTTTAACACACGGGAAGGCAGACGGAGGAGGCGGTACTCGCCAGATTGCGCCTGATGAAAACTCTCCAGCGAT
>JAPUIP010000835.1 GCA_027296925.1 Candidatus Poribacteria bacterium
AACGGCGCCAGTGGGACCATTCCGGGCGATCGTCCCCCTGGAAGCGGTGACCCAGCACGTTCCGTCCGTCGGGTTGACCGCAACTTCGGGTTCGTATACGTCCACGATGGTTGCGAGGAACTGGCTGCCATCGGCTGACACCTTCTGGACCACATCCAGCCCACCGATCCAAACTGTGCCATCCCTCGGATTGACAGAGATGGAGTGAGGGCGTTTGATTTCAGGGAGCTGCTTAAATTCATTCGTTGCGGGATCAAATCTGAAGACAGCATTCGCAGCGGACACAGCAATCCAGACCGTTCCAGTTTTGGGGTCCACCACCGCAGCTTGTGCCTGAGTGAGACCGGGGATGATCGTCGGATCCGCATTTCCATTGGGGAGAAGTTTATAAACGGTATCACCGTTGCTGACGACCCAGCACTCGCCATTGTAAGCCGCATGAAGATGGCTCGCCATAATGAGGGCCAGGGTCGTTAATGCTAAGTGCAGGGTTTTAGAAAAACGCTTTTCCATCTTGCTTAATCTCCTATAAACTAAGGGCATAATCGTTGTAAAAGCACGTCGCTCGGAAACTGCAATAGTGGCAATAGGTTAACACATTCACTCTTAATGTTCAAGCATTTTCTAGGCTGCCAAAAGTCATGTCGTTTCCGTCTGGAAACGGGCGAATGTTATGGACCTTCCTCGTCAAACTGGCGTAGGTGGCGAAGAGAGAACTCTCGATACGGATACTGCGCCAACGCGGCTTCATCCAGATCCAACCCCAAACCCGGGGCAGTCGGCAGTTGGATATAGCCGTTTTCAACCGTGAGCGGGTTCATCGAGATCGCGTTGCCACGCTCGGTAAAGCTAACGAAGTATTCGGTGATGAGGAAGTTGGACATCACCGCGCACGCTTGCACCGTCGCCGCCAGACCAATAGTTGTACTATTGTAGTTGTGTGGCGCCATGACCACGAAATACGGTTCCGCCATCGCGGCGATCTCCTTGAGCTCCAGAATGCCGCCGCAGTTGCAAACGTCCGGGTTGAGGATGTCGGCGGCACGCTTCTCGAAGACCTCGCGGAATTCCGCCTTCGTGTACAGCTCCTCGCCGGTGACAACCGGCAGGTTAATCGCATGGCGAACCTCCGCTAACGCATCGATGTTGCGGGCAGAAACCGGCTCTTCATACCAGAAAGGATGGAACTCTTCCATCATCTTCGCAACGCGGATGGCGTGAACCGGCGCAAGACGGCGGTGGACTTCGACCAGCAACTCTATATCTGGCCCAACGGCATCACGCACCGCGCGCACGCATTCGACAGCGGCACGTTCATCGGCGCGGCTGATGTGCGTCCGCCACGGACCGGGGAACGGATCAAACTTCATCGCGGTGAATCCCTGTTCGACCAGTTGCACCGCGCGTTCTGCCCGTTCTTCAACCGTGCGGCCGCCCCAGCCGTTGGCATAGACGCGGATCTTGCCTCGGCATGCACCGCCCAACAGGTTGTAAACGGGCGTATTCAGCGCCTTGCCCACAATGTCCCAGAGCGCATGCTCGATTCCGCTGACCGCGCAGTAGAGATCCATGGCGCCACGTTTGCCGGCAAAATCATGATATGCCATGAAGGTGAAGTGCTTGATATTGAACGGGCTCCGTCCAACGAGGTAGCGCCCAAGCTGATGGACATGGGTTTCGATCGCACGGTCTCGATCGGCTTGCGTGTAACACTCGCCCCAGCCGTGGATGCCTTCGTCCGTCTCCACTTTGACAAACAGCCAGTTTTTACCGCCGCCGGGGTGAACGAGAAATGTACGAATATTTGTGATTTTCATTTGTGTGTTCTCCTAAGTCGGGCAACGCAACAAAGTTCCAAGGTTACATTTCTGCTTCAAGTTCAGGGCTGTCGACAATCCTGCGTCCAAATGCCCATTTTGTCTCAGTGATGCTATGCGGCCTTCCCCCGGCGTCTTAAGACGTAGCCAATTATGCCGATGGTGGAAGATTCCATCGTGCTCGAGAGCCCTCCCACTCCTTTCAACACAAGCAATCCAGCCACTGTGTGCGTCGCTTCCAACGGGAGCCAAAGGATCCGGCCCGTGGATGCGAACCCTCACTCGTTTTCCTCAATCTTTATTCCCTCCTGAGTTTGATTTTACCCCAAAGATTTGTCGGGTGTCAAATTCGAGGTGAAAAATCCGGCATCCATCGGGGCGGTATGACCCGCTCAGCGGAAAAGTGAGCGTTCTCCTCCCAGATTTTATGCGCCGGCGTATCGGCACAGGGTCGATGGCGAATCATCGTGCGTGGGGCGATCAGGTGGCCATGGCGTGAACGGTCCCCTTGTCGCCACCTCACTTAATCCGACGCATGGATAGGCAGTGAATCGTTAAAATATCGTATGGTAGACCAGTTGGGGGCGCCAAGCCATATTTTCCATTTCTGATTATATTCCAATTTCGCTTCCACTTCAAATTCTTCATCGTAGAGCCAAACAGACATGTCCGGGTGGATTTTATCGTTAACTTCAGAAAGGTCACTTAGAGAACCATTGGTATTGAGTCGAACTTTGCCGTTTTCTTCGCAATTGTTGAAGTCCGCGTAGATATGAATTGCCATTTTTCTGACCTCACGAAAGTGGTAATGGGTTGGGCATTTGGCGGAAAACCTGGCTCAGTGCGAGTGCAAAATCGTCCGGTAATGGATTTGGAGTGGTTACGGTACAATGAAAACCGCGACCGGGCGATGGAACGACGCTGACGTTAAATCCCAAAGCCACTGCTGCATCTTCGAGTTCTCCAATAGTCGTAACGCTGATCTGTCTGTTACGAAACTGTCCCGCGGCAGCCAGTTGATCAATCGTCTTCCCCGGCGCCGATTGAACCGAAAAGCCTGTTAAGCCCGGCACCCGTACGTGTTCAGCAATGCCCCGTTGAAGTTGCTGCGGGGTTGCGATTCCGCCACGAACCACAATATCGGATCGCTCTGCCATGTGCTTTTTCCTCTATCCCGCTTTTCCTCCTGAGTTTCTATCGTCTTATCCAAACGCGACATCAAAAAGTATAGCAGATCCCCAGTTGTTGCGCTAGACGAAAGCGAGCGTGGGTCGCACAAAATCCATCTGTTGGCGCAGCTACTACAGCCTCCTCCCCAAAATGAGAAGCAATCTCCACAAGGTCGAAAATGTTTACAGTTCCGTCGCTATTGACATCACCACTGAGATTTTCACCACTTTGCCCAAACTGGGAAGCTACTTCTACCAAGTCAAAAATGTTGACGATGCCATCTCCAGTCACGTCCCCAACAACTTCATCAGGGACATCAGATTGGGGTTAAAGACCCCAATTTCTAAAGCGGCTGGTGATGCGCCTTTTTCTATGCGAAGGATAAGGTCACTTCCAGTAGCCGCAATTAGCAGATTGCCAGCTGTATCTACGAATACACCCATTGGAGTAGTATCGCGCAAACCAATTACAGTAGGCACGCCAATTACAGTCGTGACAATACCCGTTTGAGCATCTACACGGCGGATGCGGTCATTGCTGCTATCTGCAATGAATAGATTGCCATCTACATCTACGAATATGCCGCGCGGTTCATTCAGTTGTGCTTCAATGGCAAGGCCACCGTCACCCGAAAAACCAGCGCTACCCCTGCCAGCAACAGTGGTGATAATACCCGTTTGAGCATCTACACGGCGGATACGGTCATTGATGGTGTCTGCAATGAATAGATTGCCAACTGCATCTACGAATATACCCATTGGCGACCAAAGTCTTGCATCGGTTGCTGGTCCTCCATCACCTGAAGAACGGTCGAAGAAACCCAAAAAGCCTGTCGGACCCGAACCTGCGACAGTGGTAATAACGCCTGTTTGACTGTCCACTCGACGGATGCGATTGTTAAATGTATCTGCAATAAACAGATTACCATCTATATCAATAAACACATCACGAGGTGAACCGACGGATGCCTCGATTGCTGCCCTTCCTGAGCCAATCGCTGTCTCGGTTGTTATCCCTCCTTCCCGTGAAATAGTACGCCTTCCCGTTCCTACTACAGTACTAATAATCCCCGTTTGAGCATCCACCCGACGGATGCGACTATTGAGGAAATCTGCGATGAACAGATTCCCCGCCCCATCAACGAATACACCTTCTGGAACATTAAGTCTTGCTTCGGTCGCCGGTCCCCCATCGCCAGAGAAACCGTTCACTCCTGTGCCCGCAACCGTTGTAATATCCACCGGCGCAGCAAAGGTTGACATCACATATCCAAAAGAAACCATGACAAAAAACAAGCTCGTGAATACAACTCGTGAGGTTCTCATAATAAATTCCTTTCAGGTAAAGATTTGGGTTGATTTCATAGTGATACGGAATTGCCAATTCGGTCAAAGTCGATTCAATCCAATATTGTAACCGAACAATCCCAGCTCCATCAATCCAAATTTGAGTGATACAGATCGCTCCAATTGTATCATTCGTGAGAGAATTGACGCGGAGCCGCTAGAATCAAAATTCCAGAGACAAAGCCAGACTATCACTGGGTCTTTAGCCTTGTCGAAACTCTCGCTCTACATGGGGTTGTTGTCGGAGTTCGCTTGCCAGTTCTTGCCGTTCCAATCGAATCCGAAAGCCCAGGCCTGAGAGAATATCAAGCAGGTTATCCAGCCGCGGATTGTGCTTACCGGCGAGTATATCGTAGAGATGTTGACGACTTACATCTATTCGCTTTGCCAGTTGACCAATTCCACCTTGTGCTTCGGCAACATCTCGCATCGCAAGCAATAGCGCTTGTGTATCTCCATCTTCATCATACGCGAAAAGTGCAGCTTCTAAATACGCCTGCGCCTCTTCTGGATCTTTGAGGTCATCGAGAAGTTCATCTTCGTATCTCGCTGTGTGTTTGAGTATATCTTTATTCATTGTTCCGGCTCCTTAATTCTTGCCAACATTGCCGTGCCTTGTACGACACGGAACTACCGCACATTATCCCAACCGCGACCATCGAGCAGTAAAGTGGTCGGAGCGTTGACTTCGATAACATAAGCGTGCCCACCACTGATCGGGATGTCCGCCGCCGATCCAACTCGGTCGATTCCCGGTCGGAAGGCGTTGAACTGCTGTTCGTCGTAACTCAAAATGCGATTCACATTCCCGCTCAGCCCTTCGATCTGTGCGAGCTCGCTGAGCCGAGAGAGGGCTGTATCCTGCAAGGGCAACCCCACAAGGTTCAGCCCCGCGACGAGTGCTACCGTGCCAATCAGTGCGTCTCCTCGAAGTTTAAGCGTCACGGCGCGTTTCATGACCGCGATGAGTCCGGTATGGGGTTCAAGCGGTGGATTGCTCGGAAGCGCGTTAATCGATGTGGCGTGGGCCAGCTCAAA
>JAPUIP010000836.1 GCA_027296925.1 Candidatus Poribacteria bacterium
CGAAGCTCAGAGCCTGCCCTGCCTGTCGCGCCTGTCCCGAACTTTGAGGGGAGCTTCGAGGGGAGCCTGCCGAAGGGATAAACTCCGCCGAAGGATCGGAGCGTCATGACTTCCTCCCGCCGCCGAGTTCAGTCGGTGGCGAGTTTGGCAACGATGGATTGAAATCCATCGCGGGAGTTCCCTGATGAAACGCCGACCACTGAAGTGGTCGGTATCAAGCGATTTCGCGATTTTTGCTCTGAACCTGATCCCAATGGGGTATGGCAACGCCTACCCGACACCAGAACGTCGGGTAGTGCTGCGTACATACCCGATGCTTCGGCAAGCTCAGCACAGGCTCTACATAAGTGAAAAACTCGTATTCATAACGAAAAAGAAAGAGTGAAGGAGGAGTCAATGCCGAGACCGATACTGCAACCCGTGACCAGTTATGGGGCCAACTCCTGCAGATGTTAGCCGAAACACGCGAACCGTATTTCGACGTCCTGATGCAACACGGCGTCGAAGCCGAAGGACCGGTTTTGGATGTGTCTGATGCCAAGCCCGGTGGGCTCGCGCCAACGTGGGCGAATCTGATTCGCTCGTCCAATTCGTGAGCGTTGTGATGCACATCTTTGAATTGATGGATGGCAGGATTTTCTGTATGATATGCAACTCATATTGAAGTGACGGCACATCTGCCGGACAAACCAAGAGGCGTAGGGAACTTTCGTAGATGTTTTAGATGGACGTTTCAGGGAGATTGAATATGTCTGATGCAGAGATTCGTGAATTGTACGGTGAAGCAAGCCTTGAACCCGGCGGCGAGGTGGCTGCCGCCAGTTACGGGACGTGGACACTCACCTACACCGCGGGGAAAAAGGGCGTGGCAGCGGGAGGACGGATAAGGATTTACACCGATTCGGATTCCGATCGGGCCACACCGCAGATGGACGATCCGACGGGTGCGGACTATCTGACGGTAGCAGCCCCCAAAGCTGCGCGGATAGGCGTGCTGATACAGAGCGTCCTTTCAGTCATCCTGACGGTGAACGGTCGAGCGCTTGCGCCGGGTGAGCGAGTGGCGGTGACCTTCGGAGATCGACACGGAGGCGGACCGGGTTTCCGGTCGCAGACGTTTGCGGAGCCGCGACACTATTTCTGGGTGGATGTGGATGTTGCTGGGGATGGAAATCCTGTGACCTTACCTCATCCGCCGTACCTGAGCATCGTGGGTGGTAAGGCAGATAAGTTGGCGATGAACGTACCGTCCATAGTCGTCGCAGGACGGCCGTTTCAGATTCAGGTCAAAGCGGAGGATGCGTGGGGAAATCCCGCTACAGGCTACCGGGGGACGGTCGAGATTCAGTCGGGGAACGCGACGGTGCCGGCGGAGCGGCTGACGTTTGCCGAAGCGGATGGGGGCGTGCGGTGGATTGACGGGTGCACCGTTGCGCAGGAAGGCATTCACCGGCTGACTGCCGTCGATGAACAGGCCGGACTCACCGCGCAGAGCAATCCGATGCTGTGCCAGAAGGCGGCGGGGCGGTACGACCTCTACTGGGGGGACTCCCACGGTGGGCAGGTGGCGCTGGCCGAGAAGATTCCGGATTTCTTCCGGCACGCTCGGGATGTCGCAGCAATCCACTTTGCCGGCTACCAGCGGAATGATCATGTTCTGTCCAAACGGGATTGGGAACTACAGCAGGCGGCCGAGCGGGCCTACGATCAACCCGGACGGTTTGTGGCCCTGCCCGGTTTCGAGTGGTCGGCTAACACGGACCGCGGCGGGCACCATAACGTATATTTCCGGCGGCATGACCAGCCGATTCGACGCTCGGGCCACGAAGGACTCACAGACAAGTCGGACGCCGATACCGATCTCCGCCACATCCAGGATGTCTACGAAGCGTTTCGGAATACCGACGCGGTCATCACCGCTCACGTCGGCGGCGAGCACTCGGATCTGGCCTACCATGATCCGGCGCTCGAGCCCGCGGTTGAGGTGACGTCGGACCACGGGACGTTCGAGTGGATCTTGGAGGAGGCACTATCTCGAAATTACAAGATGGGCTTTTTCGGCGGCAGCGATAGCCATAACGGCCGGCCTGGCAACGATACGCCCGGCTTCCAGCATCGGCGCTACGCCAAGGCCGGATTGGCGGCTGTGTACGCGCCTGAGTTGACGATTCCGGCGGTGCTTTCGGCGTATAAAGCCCGGCGTATTTACGCAACAACGGGAGCGCGCATCCTGATGCGAACCGATGCCGAGGGACACCCGATGGGAGCGGAATTCAGCACCGCGGAAAAACCCCGGATCTCAGCGTTTATCGCCGGTACGGCGCCGTTTGAATCAGTAGAGTTGTTTCGGGGACTGGAACGGATTTATAGCCATCCCATCGATCAGACAACCGACCGCAACCGTGTGCGCGTCCTCTGGGAGGGAGCCAGCCGCAAGCGCAGTTATTCGGGCGTCATCTGGGAAGGCAAGCTGAAGGTGGCTGGCCGGCGCATCGCAAACATAGAGGAGATTCGCTTTGACAGCCCGCGTTCTCGCGTGTTTGATGTGGAGGATAGCGGACTGCGCTGGTATTCGGTGACCTGTGGCTACCGTAGTGGGCTGATTGTGGAGTTGACAGGAGCGGACGATGCGGACCTGGAATTGGTGGTAGAGACCTCGGTGATCGCCGGGCCACTGTACGGAAGCAGCGGAATCCGTGCTCCGCGGCGGATGTCTTATGCCCCAGCGGAGAAAGTCGCATTGAACGTCGGCACAAATGAACTGGAGAGAGGCCCCGTCACGATGGATATTGGAGTGCTGAATCGGAGGATAACAGTGTCTCTTGCGCCGGAGCCGCGAGATGCCAGCGAGGTTGAATTCTCGTTTACCGATCCCTCACCAAAGCCCGGCATTAACCCCTACTGGGTGCGGGTGGTGCAGCGAGATATGGAGATGGCCTGGAGTAGCCCAATTTATGTGGATTATGTGGCGGGATAACTTGACTTTGTAAACCATACTGTTTTGAGTTTCAGATGAGCCCATTCTTAAATCCCCCTCAATCCCCCTTTGGTAAAGGGGGTCGAGGGGATTTTATCGGCTGTTCTGTGATTTTTTGTTCCTGACGAAATGGCCTCAGTGAAAACTACAAATGGTATTACTCGTCAATAACAGGCGGCCCTTGAATTCGTCAAATGACAGCATCAGGAGAACCTTATGTTATCATACGAGCAATATCTTCGCAACAGTGTCGTTCCAAAGGAAGTTCTTGACGTGTTTTTGGATAGCGCTCAACCCTCATGGGCGCAATTCCATCCGGAACTCGGCTATACGTTGGGTAATTCCCTGCCGCGGGACGGTCTTGACGGATGTTCCACAATTTCTACCGCGCAAAACAATGGCGCCCGAACAGCTCACATGTATATAAACCAGCCGTGCCGAATCAACACCTATGGTAACAGCTTTACGCAATGTCATCAAGTGAGCGATGGGGAAACGTGGCAGGAATACCTTGCCGCCCATCTGGGAGAACCGATCCGGAACTTTGGCATGGGCGGGTATGGCGTTTATCAGGCGTATCGACGAATGGTCGCCACTGAACGGACCGATGAGAGCGCCGACTATGTCATGCTGTATATCTGGGGGGATGACCATCTGAGGAGCATCATGCGGTGTCGGTATGCGGTCATCTACCCGTGGTGGAATCATCGCGAGGGATTGGCTTTCCATAACAACTTTTGGGCAAACCTCGAAATGGATATCGAGTTGGGACAGTTCGTGGAGAAAGCCAACCTGCTGCCGACGCCCGAATCCCTTTACCGGATGATCGACGCCGATTTCATGGTGGAGGCGTTGAAAGATGATCTGATGGTGCAGCTTTCTGTCGTCGGACGGGTAGCGCCATCGAGCCTGGATGTCGCGCGGCTGAAGGCCCTCGCGGAGATCTTGGACGTGCCAAGCATTGACGCGACAGATCCAGATGGACTGACGGCATCGGCGGAACGCCTCAAGTATGCGTATGGCTTTGCTGCCACAAAGTATATCATTGAAAAGTCCGTGGATTTCTGCCAAGAGAACGACAAGGCGTTGCTGATTGTCCTGCTCTGCCCCACAGCGACCCGGCAGTTACTTCACAACCAGGGGCGTTACGATCAGGAGGTCGTTGACTATCTTGACGGCAAAGGATTGCGATATTTTGATATGAACCGCGTGCATCTCGAAGATCATAAAGCGTTCAATCTCTCCGTTGAGGATTACATGAAGCGGTATTACATCGGTCATTACAGTCCAGCAGGGAACCATTTTTTTGCCTATTCAATTAAGGCTACGATTGTTGATTGGCTTTCTCCCAAACCCATTACGTATCGTACCGATGAAGGGCAATGGGTCGATTTTCGAGGGTATTTGCCGGATTGATATCAAAGGGTGGAGATGGAAGATGGACGCTGCTACCCGGCATGTTTGAACTGTTTCTGGAAGAGAATGTGTTGGTCAACATCATTATTTACACTAGCGTAACGTGCGGTGCCGGGCCAACCCCTCTGTATCTCTCCTTGGCAAGGGGGAGACCAAGAGGGGAGCTTGCCCCTCAAAGTTCGGGATAAACTCCTCGGCTGAGAAGCTTTCCCTCGGCTGAGAGGGGGTTGGCTAGTTGTGAAAGAAAGTCTATATGTAAACCGCCTTCTTGACCATCACAGCTTCTGGAATAGAAAGGAGCAAGCGATGATCGCATTTCCAATCGTCGATGCTCACCTGCACATCTACGATCCGAATCGTTTTCGCTATTCATGGATGCAGAACAACAAGGTCCTCAATTGCCCGTGGCTGCCGCCACACTTTACCGCCGCTTGCGGGCCGGTCGCCGTTGAAAAAATGGTGTTTGTCGAAGTGTGGGTGGATTCGCCATACCAGTTGGCCGAAGCCCAATGGGTCGCCAAACAGGCCGAGGATGACCCACGGATTGCGGGCATTGTCGCGGCTGTACCGCTGGAGAAAGGCACGGCAGTCGAAGGACATCTGGATGGACTGTGTGAGTTGAAGCCGTTGCGCGGGGTGCGGCGCTTAATCGAAATTGAGTCCGACCCCCAATTCTGCCTTCAGCCGGATTTCATCGACGCCGTGCAACTGCTAGCGAAATATAACCTGAGTTTCGATATCTGTATTTTTCACTACCAACTGCCCAATGTCATCCAGATGGTTCAACAGTGTCCGGAGATTCGATTCGTGCTAGACCATGTCGGCAAGCCGGCGATTAGGGACGGACTCTTAGATCCATGGCGCAACCATATCAAAAGTTGGTGGCTTTGCCGAATGTCCACTGCAAGCTCTCCGGTATGCCGACCGAGGCGGACCACCAGACCTGGACGCGAGACCAGCTTCGTCCGTACATTGATCACGTCGTCGAGGCATTCGGCTTCGATCGAATTATGTTTGGCGGCGATTGGCCGGTATCCGAACAGACCCACCGCTACCCTGAGTGGGTTGAGATTATCGAGTGGGCAATCGCCGGCTGTTCGGAGGCAGAAAAGCGAAAGTTGCTCCGCGACAACGCCATTCAGTTCTATCGATTAGACTGAATCGAGGAGCACCGTATGGACTGCGCTTATCGATTGGATGGACACAAAGTGGTAATCACCGGCGCTGGCGGCGGCATTGGTGCCAGTAGCGCGCGAGTATGCGCCTCGCTCGGCGCTGAAGTGTTTCTGCTCGACCTGACGGGCGTTGATGCGTTAGCGACGGAGTTGACCGAACAGGGCGCAAAAGCGCATGCCTTTGCCTGCGATGTGAGCAGTAGGGCAGCGGTCGAGACGATCGCCACCGAAACCGGCGACGTGCAGGCTGTGGTTGTGCTGGCTGCAATCTGTCCGTGGGACGATTGGAATGACCCGGACTGGGACGACGTGTTCCATCGCGTGATGGACGTGAACCTGTTGGGAGCGATTCATGTCGTCCGCGCCTTCATGCCGGGGATGATGGCGCGCCAATATGGACGCATCGTCATTGTCAGTTCGCTCGCCGGTCGCATGGGCGGTCTCATTGCAAGCCCCCATTATGTAGCGTCCAAGGGTGCGTTGCTGTCCCTCGTCAAGTGGTTGGCACAACGGGGTGGCCCCCACAATGTCATTGCCAATGGCGTTGCTCCAGCTTCGGTCGATACGGAGATGATGCGCGGGCAAACCATCGATTACCAGAAAATCCCGTTGCGGCGGATGGCCCAACCGGAGGAAGTTGCATGGCCGATTGCATTTCTGATTTCGCCGGCGGCCAGCTATATTTGCGGTACGATTCTCGATGTCAATGGGGGTGTTTATATGGGTTAGGTTCGGCAGGTATATTTCGGTGAAGCACCGGATTTTTGACCATCAATCTGAAGTCGCAACGTGTTGATTGATCGTTTGGAAATTGTAATGTAGGTCTCGCACATGGGGGTAATTGAAATGCTTAAGTCAAAAACGAACGCGAAGAGAACCTCGGGGGCGTTGATGACTTCGGTGATAATTCACGGAGGCATTGTCATTATCATCGGCGTGCTTCTCATCATCCAAACCCATCAATTCAAAGATTTGGTTGGCGTTGAGATGTATCCAGCGAAACCGCCACCGAAACCACAGGTTCGCAAACCGGTCATCAAACCGGTTGTCAAGCCGATGGTTTCGACCACAAACACAATCCCTGTTGAGCCGGTCAACATCCAATTCCGAGCCATGACTCGTGGGATTGTTCACAGCCCCTCGGTCCAAGCACAGACCGTTGATGAGTTTTCCAATCAAGTGGTCAAGCTCAATGCGCCCATCAACCCAAACGTCCCGAAGGTGATTGACCCGAACGCCCCGGTGCCGCAACTGGTGACGCACGCGGTGGTACACCTTTCAGATTCGCCTGATGCTTTGGCATTCTCCCCCCCTGTCGCCACGGGCACCGGTGGAAGCGGTCTAAGCATGGGGTACGGCGTTTCTCGCCGTGGCGGTATTGGTCGTGGCGCTGGCGGGGGCGTACAAGTCAAACTCGTAGAAGGACTGGGGGTACCAGGGCTCTCTATGATCAATCAAGTCGGCGCCGTGGGTGATGCCTTGAGTACTGTGGTTGAAGGGATGATGCTTGGCAATCTGGAGGTCCGCCCCCTGCCACGCGGGGAGCCCGGCGGCCGAGTCGTGGGTCAGGGCAGTGATATTCGCGGCGTTTTCCGTTTTACCCGTGTTCGCCACCGTCTCTCCGACTGGTGGGCCGATGCGTCCGCACTGAACGCACTTGCCAAGTGGCTCAACGAAAAGACGAAAATCAAAACGGACATGAGTGTCGAAGGGGGCGCGTTGCAGTTGAACGATGCCAATTTGATGAAATCTCCGCTTCTCTTTATGACGGGACACGACCCCCGAAGTGCGTATGTCAAATCGTTTTTAGGCAGCCGGTCCATGGGTGCCGACGGGAAATTAGATATGCAACTCTCTCAATCCGAAGCGGCGGGATTGCGCCGGTATCTTGTGCAAAAAGGAGGATTCCTGGTCTTTGACGACTGTGGGGTCAATTCGCCCACTCAATCGATGACCCGGCTGTTTTTGACCCAGATGCGGTTTATCCTGCCCGAATATCACGTCCAGCGCGTCCCCAATGACCACGACATCTACAAAAACTTCTATCAATTGGGTGGACCGCCGGTTGGGTTCAGTATTTATTGGTGGGGCGTTAACCCGCCCAAGCGGAATTATCTGGAGGGGATTGCCATTGGCGACAACCTGTGTATCCTGGTTATTCGGCGTGACTACATGTGCGCGATGGAGGCGGTCAGTTTGCCCAGCCGTCGCACACACTATTCTCCGGGTGTTTATCGCTTCCTCACTAACGTTGTGGTGTATGCACTGACACACGGAAATATTGCGGATTATTCCGGTTATGTGCCGGCGGATGGGCTGGAAAAGTACAACGCACCGACTCGCGCGCCACAAGCCGCAACGATTGGTGCCGTCGAATCCAGAAAGGGGAGGTGATGTGTTGTCAAGCGCCGGAGCAATGGCACGGCCTTCAGGTGGAAATCTAGCCTTAAGAATACCTTGGCGGCGCGTATTCCCCTGACCACCTTCGCAGGGCTGCATGCTTGTACCGATTTGCACTAAAGCGGGTAAAGTAAAGTGCCCGGATTTTCCTCAGGTTCTGTAAAGCCAACTTCCCTCAGACGGAGGCTAGGGGGATGAATGGCTAATACAGATGTCAGTCAGTGACGAAGAATTTAACAGCATTTTGCTGGAGGAGAAAAACCGTTATGAGTGATGCCAAAGTTGTTTTCGACCACATCCACCTCATCAGTGAGGCCCCCGAGTCCGCAGCATCATGGTACGCGGACATGCTCGGCGGCAAAATCACCGGCGCCTATGAACTCCGCGGTGCCCCGCAAATTGCCGTCACTTTCGAGGGCGCCACCATCCTTATCCGTGGCCAGAGACCCGGCGAACAGCCGGGCAGGAGCAACAGCCTGCAATTTTTCACTGATTTTGTTAGTCACGACCAATGGGGCACGGATCACTTCGCGTTCCGCGTGCATGGCGATCTCGATGAATTTTGCAACGACCTCAAGCAAAAGGGGGCCACATTCTCGGTTGAAGCCCACGACTTCATGCCGGGCGCTCGCATTGCGTACCTTGAGGCCCCCGACGGCGTGAGCATAGAGCTTGTCCAAGCAAGAGGGTAGCCTCCGCGCTTGAGATGTTATCAAGATAGAATGCCGTCAAGGGAAGCGCGGCGATTTAACGCAGCCATAAGGCCCTCGGCTTCACCAACTCGACACCCAACGCTCACGATTCGGAATCGGTGGACGTACGACAGCGCCGCCTCGCAGATGCGACTCGTAGATGCCGAAACCGATGCAAAGAAACATGATGAGGTTCATGGCCACGGGGTTGCGCACCGAGAACCCGGGGATGGACATGGCTACTCTCCG
>JAPUIP010000837.1 GCA_027296925.1 Candidatus Poribacteria bacterium
AGGTTGGTTGCCGAAGGGAAACGGATAGTTTCGCTGGAGTGCTATGAGAAGCAGACGGGTGAGAAACGTCATTATCAGGCGAAGTTGTTCATTCTTTCTGCTGGCGCGCTGGGGTCACCTCATTTGTTGCTCGCCTCTGACCTGCACTGCGTTAACCCCGGCGGCCACACGGTCGGCCGGTATCTGATGCGCCACTGCAACGCGATTGTGTTTGGCTTCTTTCCGCACCAACCCAACAGCGCACAACAATTCCATAAGCAACTCGCCATCCACGACTTCTATTTCGGGCATCCGACTATCAAAAACCCGCTCGGAAAATTAGGGGGAATACAGCAGCTTCAATCGCCCCCCATTGGTTTGGTAAAAGCCACACTGCCAAAGCCGTTGGGTCAACTCCTGAGCCCTGCGGTTAAGCATCTCACCGGGTTGCTTGTTTTGGCCGAGGATAGTCCGCAATTCAACAATCACGTCGCCCTCGACCAAAGTCAGGCAGATCGTTTCGGACTGCCGCAACTCACCATCACCCACCATTACACCGAGCGTGATTACGCCGCCCGTAACGCCCTGATCGAGAAAGCAAAGCAGATTCTCCGAAAAGCGTGTGCGTGGTTCTTTTACGTTCACAAGATTAAGACCTTCTCTCACGCTGTCGGCACCGTCCGGATGGGAGAAAACCCGGGCACATCAGCCCTTGCCCCGTATTGCCGATTTCGCGGCGTCGATAATCTGTACGTGGTTGATGGCAGCTTTATGCCCACTTCGGCTGGCTTGAACCCGAGCCTGACAATTGCTGCAAATGCATTGCGCGTTGGCGAACACATCACGCAAATCTTGTAGTGGTCAACGAGATGGTGGAAAAGGATTCACTGGTGATTATGGAAATGATGGAAATCGTTTCATGACCATAATCCCCATAATTCCCAGTGAATGCTCACCTAGAATTTTATTCACCATTCCTTTTGGCGACCACAATATTACGTAGATTTCTCCTGAGATCCTATGGCACTAAGCAAAAAAAATAAACCGCTAAATCTTGCCTTCCTCGGCTGCGGTTTTGCGACTCGTCTGCACAGTAAGACGCTCTCCGGTTTCAAGCGGGACGTTCACCGCTATTACGCGAGTCGCAATCAGGATAAAGCAGTCGCTTACAATGATAAATACAAAGGCAGCGGTTATTTCGGATCGTACCACGCAGCCATTGCGCACCCTAACATCGATGTCGTCCTTGTTGCAACGCCACCGGCTTATCACCTTGACCTCACATTGCAAGCCATGCACGCGGGCAAGCATGTCATCGTCGAGAAACCACCGTTTTTGCGAGTTTCCGATTTTGACACCATTCGTCAGGCCCAGGCTGAAACTGGTAGCCGTGTCTTTGTTGCCGAGAACTACTTTTACAAGCCCCTTGTCTTCAAACTCCGCGAAATCATGGACGCCGGGCTGATCGGTGAAGTGCTTTTCATCCATATCAATGCACTCAAGGGGCAAACAACTGACGATTGGCGCGACGACACTGCTTTGTCCGGAGGGGGTGCGCTCTTTGAAGGAGGTATTCACTGGGTTAATTTCATCGCCAATTTGGGCCTAACTGTGAAGTCGGTGCGCGGCTTGCAACCGGGCTCCCAGAAAGATGTGGAGAAAAGCATGCTCGTCGCCATTGAGTACGGCGAGGGGGCGGTTGGAACATTGTACTATTCAAGGGAAGTTCCTTCGTTGTTTAAGGGGTTGCGGATTTCGAGGATATTTGGACGGGAGGGGTCTATCACGTTTGAGTCGAACGGGGTGTTCATCCTCGTCAGGGGAAAGCAGAAACGCGTTATCATTCCCAAACTCACGGACATCGCCGGCTATCGTGCTATGTTCCGCGATTTCCTACACGCCTTGGGAACCGGAGAATCTCCCCAAATGAGCCTGGATGTGGCTCAAAGAGATCTCCGACTCATTGAAACGATTTATCAATCGATTAACGACTAATTCACTGGAGGCAGACGAACTGATATGAATTTACTGATCGCCTTAGTCATCGGCCTGATGGCGGGTGCACATTCGGCGACATGGGGAATGTACAAAGATGCCATTTACGAAGGCTTCACCTACAAGAAATATTTCCGGAGTATTATACTCAGCGGAATCATCGCCGTGGTCTTTGAGTCGGTCACAAATCTCAACGTAGCCCGACCCGGTAACATGCTCATCCTGTATGGCATGACCTATGTTATCGAACGCGCCATACTCGAATTTTACAAGACCTTCCTGCGGGAAGAGGATCAAACCAAGTACTTTATTCCGATGCAGTTTCACGTGCAGGGCAGGGTTGTGAAAAGCCGTCGAACGCGCTGGTTGCTGGGCGGAGCTTGCCTGATTGGTCTCTCGCTTGCGGTCCTGGGTATCAACGCTTTGCAGAGATCGGATTTGCAGCTTCCCGGATGGCTTGTTGTCCTGCTGATTGGTAGTGTCGGGGGATGGATTTCAGCTTTCGGCGGCGCCTGGAAAGACGCACCTATCGAGGGATTTGAACGGCTCAAATTCTTTCGCAGCCCGGTAATCGCGCTCTCCTACGCGTTGCTGCTCGCGTGCTTCACCCAGAATTACCTATACATCGCCATGGGAGGACTCGGTTATACCATCGGCACCATTGAGACCTACAAAACCTTCTTCTTTCCCAACAAGCCACGCGGAAAATTTGCCGGAAAGGAGATACAATACCCGGAGATGCTTGAAAAAAGAAAGCGGTTTGTTCCCCTCTACGTGGCTATCTGGGTGGCGGTTGTTACGACTTCTGTAATCACCTTTACTCAACCTCGCCAGGGGCTGATTTGACAATATTCTGCTCCGCTAGAGACTTGCATCTTGAATCCGGATCCAAGATACAGGATGCAGATTGTAGCCTCAAATCAGATAGGGACTCAGAAGACTGCGCGGAAATTCCGATCCATCGGAACGAATCGTGACATGGTCGTGACCCACTGCGTAACTTCTATTTTGTGTGAGCCATCATTCTATTCCTGACGCCTTACCCCAAGTAAAGAAAACGCTCCATTATCTGAGCCCAGGTAGACCTTGACCCATTTACTCCATTTGCCATTCGAATTCCGCCGGGTTTGGATCTTGACCTCCCACTGTGTTTCATCAGCCCCTGGTTCAGCTTGCCCATTCCCTCCCGGCAGCGGCAGGCATGTTTCTCCAAGGACTTGAGATTCGATAACAAAATCGCCATTCCTCCTGACATCATAACGGTATCGCGATTCAGCCGCTGACTCAAGACCGGTTTCTACTGCAAGGTCTACAAAGCATAGCGCATGCGTTCCGTCAGGCGTCTGCTGAAGTTCAAACCGATCCAGAGGATTCATACGGCTGAACCAATACCGCCCAACGATCTCTCGCCGCTCGATCAGCAGTCTGAGGAGATAATTGGCGGCTTCCGGATCGGAGTATTGCCCTTCTGCGACTGCCGCCTCGAGTTGCTCATCCGTAAAGGACATGACGATTTTTGCCCCCCAGTACCCATCCAGGTTCGTCATGAGTTCAAATGCCGGGTTCGGGAGAATAAACTTGTACTTCTGCGGATGGAAAATATCCGAACGAAAATAGCCGATAGAGGGATAGCGAATGGGCTTGACCTTTTCCCACGGACGGACGTAAAAACCGAGAGTGACAATGTTCTTGAGGAGCTGGTGTGCATCGACCGTCGCGTTTTCATGTCCGATCTCCGGCGGCATCGGTTCATCTCCCTGGCTGCCCAATGTCGAACCAAAATCCATAAGGTAATGCTTCACGTAGCCTTCTTCCGTATATGCGGTACCTGTGTTATTGTCTTTCGTATCGTAATGGTTTAGCCAGGCGGCAATCACCCTGAGCCCTCGAAGTTCTCGCCGATGTTGATGGGCAATCATGTCATTCGGGTCGTCTTTGCGAGTCCCCTTATACTTAAAGGGACCTTTGAACCCGGAGATGAATTTACTTGCCACAGCGCGAAGATGACCGTCGGGAAGACGTTCAATGCGCTCGAGTATCTCGTCCAGATCCACCGGGTTCATAAAGCGTTTACGCCCCTTCTTATCTGTGAACGAAACTTCTTCCCCCAATTTGAGGATGCGCGGATGAAAGTAGACAATGTAGTTTTCCGGGACGTGATACCCCGCTGCGTGAAACAACTTCGTGCAAACAACTTCCGCACCGGTGGCTAACTCGGAATAGCCCATCGGATCAAACTTAATCACGTAGCGATCGCCCCGACTATCCTGAATGGTGAAACCTGGTGTCACGCCCTCCGCTTTGGCGCCGACCACCGTCCATGTCCGCGAAGTATCCGGTCCTTCTCCTGAATTTGGGCCTCTGGCAATTTCCGCGATAGACATGCGTTTGGCGCCATTTTGATTGATGAACCAACTGGAGTTGGCCACTTCACCGAAAGCGTCGATGTTTATTGCCTGCTTGCGCCGTCCGGAGAGATTCCGAAGTTGCCGTGACAGGTCGAATGATTGCTCAATCTGATCAGTAATCAGTTTTTCAAAACCATTCTTTGGGATATTGATGGATCGAAATTGGGGTTCAGAGACGGGAGCTTGATCGCCTGGAATGGGCTCCGGTGTCCTGAATTTCCCGGTGCCGCCGCAGCTTGATATAAAGATGATGAGAAAAAGCGCAAGCGCTGAGAAACTGAATTTTTTCAAACAGCACCCTGTAAATAACGACTTTGACTGCCAAATAATCATAATATCTCCCTTCTTTAGTTCAAACCAAAATAGAAGCGAAACCCATCACTGCTCTTTCCAACAACAAATGTCGAGATTAATCCCTCTGAACCCCAGATCCGAACACCGCCGCCATAACCAACTTCCAGGTCATCCGTCGAAAAATCGCTGAAAATATCTCCAGCGACCTGTCCCACATCGACGAAGAACATCGCATCGACCACACGGTGTATCGGATAGCGATATTCCACAGACCCTAAAACCATATCCCGGTCTCGAAATCGGCCCCGACTGAAGCCACGGATGGTCTCCTGTCGTCCCAATTCACTGAGATAGTAGAAGGGAATCTCTCGATCCGAAAGCGGTTCTGTGACTTCACCGGCCACCCGCAGTGCGATGGCTCGGTTGTA
>JAPUIP010000838.1 GCA_027296925.1 Candidatus Poribacteria bacterium
GATACAGGAATCGGCATTCCTTACGAAGTCCGGGATAATCTCTTTCGGCCCGGGTATACGCTCAAACATCACGGTAGCGGCTTCGGTTTGAATATCGTCCAGCGGACCGTCCGCGACCATCGGGGAAGGATTGAACTACGCAGCGAAGAGGGGAGTGGAACGACGTTTACGATTTTTCTTCCTGTTGATTTGGAGGCAACGCCCATCAAGACAAATCTGCAGATGCGTTCTATATTCTACGAAGCGCCACACGAGCTTACTTTCGAGGAACTGGTGTAATCCTCAGAAAGTTCCACAGCGCAACCAAACGAATTCCACCTTATGATGAGCGAAAGCTTTCGCAAATTTACTCCGCATATCACCGCTTAAGCCCCTATTAACCTCCAGACGTTCAGAGCGTCTATGCTTACGCTGAATGCGCTTTTCTTATTGCAAGGAACTCACAGATTTGTTAGAATTTACTAGATTTGGTGCCGTTGGCGAATACCAGGTCCATCTGAAATTGCTATAAGGATGTGACATGCGAAACACATTGGGAGATGAAAGAGTTGAGGCAAGCGGGTAAAGACAGCAAATTTTTCATGCTTTGCGGCTGTGTGTACGATGGGAATCTCCTTTCACTTGAGTAGAATAGCTGTTATTTTCATAATATCGGATTTTAAGGTCTTATATACTACAGTGACGTGATGATCCTCATGTGACAAAGTCGTGTCACTATACTCCACCTTAAGTGAGAGATGTTCGGTATGCCATACCCGAGAGTATTTGATACCAATTTGTAACTAAAAATCAACAATTGACGACAGATGGAAGGTGAGTAAACTGTGAAGGAAACTCAATTCACTGATAGCGGATTAATTGACGAACCTCCAGATTCCGAAGCAGAGGGTACGCTTTTGCCAATGCAACCTGTTGACGAACTGAATTTAGATGACGATGAAGTCGAAGATAAGCACGCGGACGATTTCAACACCTGCTCGACGCACTCTGAGGATGAAATTCTGTCCTTTAGACAAGGTGACGGCGGGGTTGACCGCAGAAGGGATGACGCATTTTCTTATCTCCAGGAAATCGGTCGTACACCTTTGCTCACACGCGAGAAGGAAGCTGAACACTTTCAAGAGTTTGAAGTCGGAAGACAACGGGTTGCGGAATGCTTGGATCAGCTCCCTGCACCTATTCTAGAAAAAGTGCAGCGCAAAGAGAGCCGACGACTCGGCCCAAGACAGAAGCTGAATCGAAATGCGTGGTGGAGCCCTATGAATATTGCCCTCATTCTGGAGCAGATTCAGCAAGAGATCCGGGCGCACCCATTTCCGGAGACTGCGAACAGTCCCCACTCTGTCGGCCCTGCCGGCTCGCGTAAACGTATCACACAGCTTTGGAAAGGTTTGCACGAGGCTGCGCAACAGATGCAAGCGGCGAAATTGAAAATCGTTGAGGCAAATCTCCTTCTTGTTGCAAGTATTGCCAAGCAATATCATCTCCCCAGATCATCCCTTTCATTCCTTGATTTCATGCAGGAAGGAAGCATTGGTCTGATGAAAGCGGTGGAGAAATTCGACCTCCAGAGAGGGTTTCGTTTCAGTACCTATGCGACGTGGTGGATCAGGCAAGCCATCAACCGGGCGATAGATCAGCAGAGCCAAACCATTCGTGTGCCCTCGTACATTGGGGAAACCCAACGCTCTATCAATAAAGCAAGGACAAAACTTGAGCGAGATTTTGAATGTGAACCCGCCATCCAAGAGATTGCTGAAGCCGTTCAGATGCCCGAAACTCGTGTTATCGAAATTATGCAAAGTACAAAAGGCACAATTTCACTTTCTTCACCTTTGAGCGAGTTCTCTCCCAGTGCAACGATTTCTGATTTCCTGGCTGATGAATCACAAGTAACTCCTGAAGAGGAGATGCTTTCTCGCTCAGAGGATGAGCTCCTCGAAAAAGTCTTGGGCACCTTAACTCCCCGTGAAGCCATAGTGATTAAGCTGCGCTACGGCTTGACCGATGGCGCGGAGCATACCCTTGCCGACATCGGAGAACAACTGGGCATTAGCCGCGAAAGGGTCCGCCAGGTTGAGGCGGATGCCCTTCGGAAGTTGCGTCATCCGGTACGCGCCCAATACCTGAAGGAACTGTTTTAAGCGACTACAATGCAGAGAAATGGAGTGAAACGGCTTGATTACGAGAGATCTACTTAAAAAAGAGTGTATTTGCTGATGACCACGAGGATTCGCTATGACCGAAACAACCCTCTTTGACTCATCCTATGAAGACCGAAAGCGTTTCCTGCTGGGCCCGCTTTTGGAGGCGATTCGGCCAATCTATAACCCAGACGAGCTCAAGGTCTTGCGCATCGACAGCATTAGCCGGGACGTGCTCTCTCTGCGTTCTGGACGCGGGTTTGTCAATCGCGATATTCTTGAGACGGTGCTGGGAAACCTGTTAGAATCTGTAGCCCCCGGCTCGCATAACGCGCCACATCCGGAACGTCAGAAGCAGGACCTGGCCGACGCGATTGAAGAGATCGCCGATCAGCTTTACGCCATGATTGCCCAATCCTTTTTAGCGATTGCCGACGAGGCGCAAGTGGAGGACCACGCGCTGGAAGCGACATTTGCGCTACTCTGGGAATTGCCCCGCCTGAAATTGCGTGCGTTATGGAACCGGTTTGCTTCCCTGAAAGACCCGGCGGTGTGGGATGCTTATCTCCTCCACCGTGGCATTTCTCGTGAAAAACTTGAGGAATTGGACCTTGTCGCGAAGATAGACGACGCCATCATCCAAAGAGATTTCCAACTCTATCGGAGCTTCTTAAGCGAACAGGGTTTGGGCTTTGCTTTCGATTATCAGATGCAACTCGTTGTGAGCACTTACCCCGGCTGGCGGGTCCTCTTCTACCACGATGTAGCCCATGCGTTGACCCAAACGGGGGGCGTCGAGGGGAACGCCGAGCTCTACCGAATTCCTGTGCCGCTCCTGCCCCGTGCGATCGCCGAACTTGGCGGACGCTATTACCAGGCGGACCTGCACCCGGAAACCCAGATCGGGGATGCCAACTTTTTAGATCACCCGCACCGTGGCATCACCACAGGGCAAACCGGCGTTATCGGTTCCGGCTGTGTCATGTATCCTTGCACGCTCGGCGGCTTGAGTGCGAAAGTGCGCCTACGTCATCCGGTGATCGGTGATTTCGTGCTCATCGGCACCGACGCCGGCTTATTCGGCCCGGTGCGAATTGGGGAGCATTCGACCATCGGCACCAGCACGGAGATCTATGGGCGTGTGGAAATCGGTGCGAGCTGTCATATCGGCTCTTCGGTGGTCATTGGCACGATCAAAAGCGGGATTTTTAATCCGGGCAAAATCCGTCTAGGTCAACAGGTGCGCGTGGGCGACGGCACCATCATCGAAAATACCTCTGCGATCGATCTCATCATTCCGGATCGAGCGGAGATCCCCGCCCGCAGTCATGTCACCAACGATGGTTTCGGCCATCCCAGGTTTGTCAGGTGACAAAAAAATTGAAAATTGAAGATTCAAGCGGCTATGTGTATAGACATGGAGTGAACCATTTCCTCACATTCAGCGCCAAGAACGAGGATA
>JAPUIP010000839.1 GCA_027296925.1 Candidatus Poribacteria bacterium
TCTACGCGGTGACACAGAGAAAAGGTGCAGCGCTACTCACCGGTGACTACGGCTGTGGGAAAACCTTAATCAGTCGGCTGCTACTTGATACGCTCTATGACCTCGGTGAGAGTCGTTTTGAAATTGCGCTGATTGTCAACCCCCGCTTATCACCGGAGGAGCTCCTGCAGAAGATCTTATATGAATTTGGTATTGAGGATATCCCACCCAAGCGACTGAATCTACTTCAGGCACTCAACGAGCTCCTTT
The DNA here is from genome assembly GCA_027296925.1 of Candidatus Poribacteria bacterium. Classification (GTDB taxonomy): domain Bacteria; phylum Poribacteria; class WGA-4E; order WGA-4E; family PCPOR2b; genus JAPUIP01. The sequence goes on from JAPUIP010000839.1 coordinate 250, forward strand.
TAGCGTATCTGAAAGCCGATAAGCAGCCCGTGATAATTATCGACGAAGCGCAGATGATTATGGATGAGGAGACGGTTGATGAGTTGCGTGTCTTGCTCAATTTCCAACTCAACAACCGATTTTTGCTGACATTACTTCTCATAGGACAGCCAGAGTTTTCCGAAATTGTTGAAGCCTTGCCACAACTCAAACAGCGTCTCGCTGTCCGTTATCACATCGGGCCACTGAAGACCTATGAAGAGACACAGGCCTACATCCGCCATCGCTTGGCCGTTGCGAAAGCAGAGCGTGAGATTTTTACAGACCGTGCCTTAAGAACTGTTCATGAATTAACCCAGGGCATTCCAAGAGAGATAAATAATATCTGTGATGTTGCCCTGCTGACAGGTTTTATGCACAAACTTACCCATATTGACGCGGATATCATTGAACGTTGGTAGGAGCAGCAGTTATGAGAATGGCTGATATAGCAGCAAACAAAGCGAGCAAAGAATCCACTCAAGATAAAAATGACGCGACGCAGGCAGAGGTCCAAAAACCGAAAGCCCGCGCCGGCTCGGAATACAGAATCGATCTGGGGAACTTCTTGCAAGAGCTATCTCATTCATCCGATGAAAACCGAAGCGGAGGCGAACTACCGACCCCGGCAAGTGCCCCCGCTTTGAATGAGCCTTCATCTACGGTTTCTGAACCCGCAATTGCGCAGGTTACGCCGGCAGATCCAGAAGTGGACCGCTCTCAGACACTCACCCTTCGCCGTCGGCATCCCCTATTGGAGAAATATGCTTCGACTTCCGCCACGCTTCAAAGCCAGAGTGAGGTGAATCGGACCACGCAATATGTGGAGGAACAATCGACGGAGGGAAAACTTCATGAAGCGCAGACCCCGGACAAAGCGGAAGACAATCTAGCGACGGCTTTACAACTGATTCGAGCCTCGATGTCCGGTTCTGCCGCCAATCAACAGGCGACCATCCAGGAATCTACGGCACAGCAAACCGACGGGGCGACGAATCAACACGAACCGGGGGGTGAGGCCTTCACTTCGGATGATGATAATCCGGACAAAGGAACGAGCACGGTTCATCAATCGGCAACTGATAGTCAACGAAGCGCATCAAAAGGTGAGCCGAATCCGCTCCAAGCCCCCAATCCATCACCTGCTGAGGGTCAAGATACCGCTGGAAACCCGCAGCCCGAGTCCTTCGAATGGATCCGAGATCAACTTGTCGAATGCTTCGATATCGGTTTTAATCTTTTTATTCAGATCGCGAATCCAGAGCAGGAAACAGATACAAACACCTGGATGGAAACGTGGCACATGGCCCACTATCTGGTCAACCGGATGATTGAAGTTGCCGCCGCAAAGCCGGAGGTGCTGATGGACGTTGCCATCAACTTAGAGCGGGAGCCACGGGATATTGCGAAATTGGTCCATACCTGCCTGCTGGCAATTAACACCGGCATGGGATTGGAATACGACTCGTCTCAACTCCTCAATCTCGGCGTTTCTGCATTATTGCACGATATCGGCATGTTTGAACTTCCCAAATCCGTTCAGCAAGCCATAAGGCTTGGGAATCGACAGCTCACCAGTAGAGAACGCACTTTGATGGGACAACATATCATCCTGGGCGTACAGCGGCTGCGAGCATTGCTTGGCGATCAAGTTAGCGGCGACATCCTGGCTGGAATCTATCAGCACCATGAACGGATCGATGGGAGTGGTTATCCGGATCAGAAAAGGGAATCCGAGATTCACGAATTCGCGCAGATTATTGGGGTGGCAAACGCCTATGAAGCGATTACGCATGCGAAGCAAAAAACACCTCATGAGGCAATGCGGGAGATTATCGGACTGGGCGGGAAATCGTACAGCAGGAAAATTACACGGACTTTTGTCGATCAGGCGGCAATCTTTCCGGTGGGCAGTTTAATCTTGCTGGAAAACGATCGGATTGGAAAGGTCATCAGTTCAAATAAGGATTACCCGTTGTGTCCGGTGTTGCTGATGTTAGTCAACAATCGAACGCACCAAAAGATCGATAACCCTTATGTGCTGGATCTGGCACGGAATATGAATCTCAATATCCGCCAATCTGTCAATCCCGACAAGATCGACATCGACCCCATTGATGTGTTGTACGCAACGGTCACTTTGAGGCAGCAAGAGCAAGTCTATGTCCCGTCGACGGAAGATTTAGAAGCGAGAAGCCGACGATTACAGCGAGAGTTGGAGGTCTCTTCAGCAGATACGGAGCAAGGGTTTGAACAGAGCGGAGGGCTCGATCAGGCGGGAACCCACAGTCCGGCAAGCGGTGCAACATATACCGGTAGCGAGCGAAATCAAGCACAGGGAACCGCCTCAAGGTCAGAGATGGAAAAAAAGTGGGAATCTATTAAAACCAAGCTCAACAGGCTTACTAACCTTCGCTCCAAAAGGGCATGGCCCAGAAAACAGAATCAGTGATGAGGTGCGTTACATAACAGGTTCCCTTCGTGCGGGCAACCCACGTGTTCAATCTGAATCGTCGTGTGGAAAATTCCAAACTGTATTTGGAGTTCCGTGTTGATCTGTTGCAGCAATTCGTGTGAGGATTTGGGCGTGTTTTCTTCTAGCAGGACGTGGGCGCTGAGTGCATAGTAATTCGAACACAAAGACCAGATATGTATGTCATGAACGTCCTTGACGGCATCGATTCGACCGATGCGCTGTGCGACTTTGTCGGCATCCGCATGGTCGGGGGAACTCTCTAACAAAATGTAAGTTGATTCTTTCGTGACGCGCCATGCTCCAACCAGAATGATCACACCGATGACACCGCTCAACAGGGAATCGACAATAAACCAACCGGTCCAGTATATAATGACCCCGCCAACGATGACACCGACAGACGCGAGCGCATCCCCAATGACATGAAGCACCGCACTCCGCACATTGAGGTTCCGGTGCCCCTCTCCATGAAATAACCAGACAATGAGCATATTTCCAGCGAACCCAATGATAGCAACGATAAGCATTTCTCTGCTTTTGACCGGTTCCGGCGCCATGAATCGCTGGACGGCTTCGTAAAAGATCCACACGGAAAGCGCGAGCAGTGACGCCCCGTTAACGAAGGCAGCGAATACTTCTGTCCGATGATAACCGTAGGTGCGAGAGTTCGTTGCGGGGCGTGTTGACAGGTAGATCGCCAGCCAACTCAGAATTAGGGAGAGTGCATCGGAAAAGACATGAGCCGCATCGCTCAACAACGCCAGACTGTTCGATAAAATCCCGCCAATCAGCTCTACGAGGAATACCAACCCCGTTAACAGCACTGCAAATCGAAATTTGCGCTGCAGGTCGCGTTGATGGCCATGATGATGGCCATCTCCCTCTCCAGCGTGATGATGCTGATGGCTCATGTTTCCCCCTTTGACGAACAAAACTGAATTCAGAACACGCCCAAAATCGCTACGGCATCGACAGAATTGGTCACAAAATCATCGTTATGCTCAGGCACTTGAATCTGAAGTGGTTGTAGAGGTGCTACTACTTTCGTTTTTTTTTGCTTTTCGCGTCGCTGCTCTTGCCGCCAGCCTTACTGCCTTTACTGTCAGCGTCGCTGCTTTTGCTGCTTTCGCCGTCCTTGCTACTGCTCGATGATGATTCTTTATCCTTTTTTGCGGCGTCCTTGTACCCGTCACTGCGGTAGTCTGTAATGTAGAATCCCTTACCCTTGAAG
>JAPUIP010000084.1 GCA_027296925.1 Candidatus Poribacteria bacterium
GAACCTCTACGAGTTGTTCAGCCCCATCCCACTGTTTGCCGTTGCCAAGTTCAACGAGCGTCTCCAACTCTTCAAACGCGCCGTTGAGAAGTGGCACCAGGTCTATCGGGCTACGCCACCGATTCAGTTCCTCACTCCGCACGGATGTGTCCTTCGCTGTTTGCCAGGGCGATTGAATGTCCTTCGACATTGACAGCGATGATCGAACCTTCGGGGATGTCCTTGACACGGGCGCACTGTACGAAGTCGGAAGTCATTTCAGCCATGTTGAACCCTCCTTAATTTTCGACGGGAAGTTGCCGGTTACAACCTCCGAAGCCAAGCGGGGATGATGAGCCCCACCTATGAAGCCAATCCACGGGTTGAACAACTGTAACGCTTATAGAGTCAATTGTAGGATAACACCAGTTAAAAGTCAAGCCCAAAAGTTGATTCTTCACTTGACGCTTCCAGCCCGTGCATGAATGGAATGGATCTGTTGAAATCGTCGTTATAGAGGCTTGACCAAAATACCTCGGCGAGTCATAGACTGAAAAACCGGGATATATCAGTAGAATGTAAATTCAGGAAGCTTGTTCTACGGGAGGGAAAATTAGGTGAGCAAAGATACGTGGGAAATTGGGACGTAGAATTTAAGAGCATGCGACAAGAAGCGATGTGAATTGTGGTGGCAAGGCGAGCCGGATCGCAGTCCCGCTCCGCTTTGATGAGTTCTATGCGGCCTCGATCCGGACACAGCGTCCGATTCCGGTCATAGCGACTTCAGTGTTTCCCATCACCGGCAGGCGGACACACGAGCCACCCCTCACAATCCATCGTTTGCCTGCTTGCACAGCACGATGGTTGCAACTAAAGCGGTAGACAACATGAGCCCGTGTGATGAACATTAGTATCCAGTTTCCCAGTCCAATGGATATTCTTCAAAGCGGTGCGGCAGGTCTACTGCATCTTTTTTATCGCTGTCGAGAATGTCACTGAGATCTGTGACCAGCCGTTCAAAAACGCCCTTGGAAAGCGGGAACGGTAAAACTTTCCGCCGACGGGCCTTCAGATCGTAACACTGTCGAATCATGCGAAGCGACCGGCCGGCTTCGAGCGTCAGTTCGTAGTAATGGATGCCGTCCTCACGCTTCTCCGGCGTTGCGCTACGGATTAACACACGGCTGAAATCCTCTGTTTTTTCGACCAGCGTCAAAGTTTCCGTTAAGTAGGAAATCTTTTCCAGCAGCATCTCGACTCGTTCCTCAACTTGACTGACCTCTATTTCGATTCCTGCGCTTCGATTTTCATCCAGACGCTGAGCTTCCACAGCGGTCAGTAGATAACCCAAACGATCGACATCGGCAAGCTGGGCGCTGATCTGGACCGTATCGGATTGGGTTGAAACCCGAACGGACGGCTCTTTATCTTTTGTCTCAAATGTGTCTCGGAGTTGCTCGATTTGTTGAATTAACTGATGACTCATCATTGTAAAGCCCTTCCTTTCATCAGTGCAGAAAATGTCTCATTCACTGTTCATGCGAGTAATTCCTCATCATTTCCAGTGAATCTTCACGGGTGAGGCTACGTCAGGACGGTGTACACTTCCCCATCGTAGCGAAACAGTTTCCGGTTCTTGTTTTCAACCGTTTCTAGCAGAACCGGACGCCCCCAGATTCGCTGAATATTTCGCAGCGTATCCAGGGCGGGACGCAGTTCCAGGTCGATCCCTTCATAGCGGTGGGTGAGGTACAGTTCCCCACGATTCTTGTAATTGGCATCCGTTATGGTGATAAACGGCTGTCCCATATTTGTCAGGCTAAAGAGCAGCTTTTTTTTGATCTCCTCAAAACTACGGTCCGCAATTTCGTACATCCCTGTGCGACGATTATACTCGTAGGTGAACATCTTATGTCGATGGACGAATTCAGGAGTCAGGAATTCATCGATGAAGGTAACATCGTTGTAGAGCTTGCGGACTTCAAAAAGCTTCTCCATGCCAAGCCCCAGGTCTTGGTTCCAATTCTCCAAGGCTTGATGGTCGTCACATTCCTCGTACGCTTTCCCAAATTTACCTTTGTTCCATCGCTCTTCGATATCTTGGAGTAGTTCATAGCCGAGTTTGTAGGGATTGATTCGCCCCGGACTCGTGGCCAGTGTTCCTGAAAAATGATCGGCGTAATCAACGACTTCAGATGCATCGACCACCTTCTCGGACATAATTTTGGAATGCCAGTAGGAAGCCCATCCCTCATTCATGATCTTCGTCATCACCTGCGGTGAAAAATAGTAACTCTCTTCTCTAACTATCGAAAGGATCTCCCGTTGCCAGTTTTCCAGTTGGGCATGTTCAATCAGGAAGAGTAAGATATCGCGTTCCGGGTCCTCCGGGAATTTCCGGGACTTCTGTTTTTCAGTTTCAAGCTTCTGTTCCTGCTCTGCAATAAATTCGGGAGGATTGATGAACTTGTCCATGTAATCCTTGCTTTTGAGCTTGGGGGTAATCCGTTGTTCATCCTCTTCGTCGTCAAAGTGCAGGTTGAATTTTTCATCGCGGCGTTTAATCTGAACCGAATGCGGATCAATCAGGTGCTCAATGGAGAGACACCAATCCATAAACGCTTCGACCGTCTCCTCGCCGTACTTGTCCGTATAGCGCCGGATGCGTGTGGCGTGGTTCGCGACCTCATCCATCATCTTGCGGTTGGTGTGGCCGAACCACAGGTTGTTTTTGAAAAAATCCACATGCCCGTAAACATGGGCAATCACCAGCTTCTGATCAACAATGTTATTGCTATTCATCAGGTAGGCGTAGGAAGGATCATTATTGATCACCATTTCATAAATCTTCTGCAACCCCCATTGATACCCTTTGGAGAGCTCTTCATACTCCATCCCAAATCGCCAGTGCGGGTAACGGGTCGGAAAACCGGTGTAAGCTGCTGCCTCATTGAGGTCATCAGATTCAACGAGCTCGAAAATCGTGTCATAAAAATCGAGCCCATACCCTTTTGCGAGCCCTTCGATCTGTCTCCTCGATTCTTCTAATTCTGGTATCAGGTCCATTTTTTTTGTCCCTGCTTTGATTTAGACACTAAAGCGCATTGCTAATTTCATGTAGGCGGAGGATTGCACGGCTGACGATCATCTTGCGCATCATTTTCCTTTGCCCAAGAACGTCTTAATCGAATCGAGGATGTCGTCCCGGCTATCAATCTGCGACATGACAAAGTTCTCGACACCCCGTAGATTATCCTCTAAGACACGCAGAAAATCGCCACTTCCCCAAGCGCTGGCAACTTGTCCATAGCAGAACAGGTTGCAGCACCGCAGGAGTCCACCTCGCAGTACCCGCAAGCAGGCGCCGTTGTCCATATCCCCCCAATTGTCTCCGTCTGAAAAATGGAAACCGTAAATGTTCCACTCCGACGTGTCATATTCCGCCTGGACGATCCGATGGAAAAGTTCATAGGCCGAGGAGATGCGTGTTCCACCACTCTCGCGTGTGTGGTAGAAGGTGTGCTGATCGACTTCGCGGGCTTCGGCGTCGTGAATGATATAGCGCGCTTCGATTCCCTTATACTGCGAACGGAGCCAGAGATCGATCCAGAACGCCTCGATTCGCACAATCTCCTTCTGCTCTTCGCCCATGCTTCCGCTCACATCCATCATGTAAAAGATCACCGCGTTGCTCTCCGGCTTGAGAACCGTCTTCCAGGTGCGAAACCGCTCATCCTCCTTGATGGGGATAATGACCGGATCCTTCCGGTTGTAATCCCCCATTATCACCTGCCGTTTGAGCGCTTCGCGGTAGGTGCGCTTGAAATGCCGCAAGCTCTTCGGACCTGTTACGCTGATACCGGTATACCGATCCGATTGAGCGACAATGTTCTTCTTGCCCTTGGGTTGGATATTGGGAAGTTCCAGTTCCTCCCCCAGGATCTCCGCCAGTTCTTCCAGATTGACGTCCACCTCAAGGACATGCTGCCCGGGCAGATCCCCAGCTTTCCCACTTCCAGCTTCGGGCTGCCCGGGACCGATCGGCGTGCCGGGCTCCCCCTCCCCCTGTCCCACGCCACCGGTGTTTTTCAAGCCAAACTTAAATCGTGGGAGGTCAATGTGGGGCATCGGGATGCTGACCAGATCCTTGCCCTTCCGTCCAATCATTCCGGTATGCGTAATGTACTTACGGAGATCCTTCCGGATATTCTTACGGACGATCTGCCGGAAACGGCTCCGATCCTTCTCAATTCGACGAACCATTTTTCAAGCCTTTCCCCGTCATGGGAAATCGAGTCGATCGGGCAACCAACACCCAACCCATCTCCCAACTGTTCCATTGACGCCTCGATGCTTAGGTGCTTTCCTTAGCGTCGCCCCGCGCAAATATGCTAGCGACATAGCTTAGGACGTCGGTGGCGCAGAGATCACAGTAGCCGTAGTTCTTAATGAGCCGATCTTTGACTACCTCGATTTTCTCCTGCGTTTCCTTGTCGATGACTTGCGAGACGAGACTCGAGAGTTTGATCGAATCCTTTTGATCCTCAAAGAGCTTGAGTTCTAACGCCTTTCTCAGACGTTCATTTGTGGTGTAGTCGAACTTCTTTTCCTCAATCGCGAGCGCACCGATGTAGTTCATCATCTCCCGGCGAAAGTCATCTTTGCGGCTCTCAGGAATATCGATCTTCTCCTCAATAGAGCGCATGAGCTGTTCGTTGGGTTCTTCGTCTTCCCCCGTGTAGCGGTTTTTCACTTTGGTGCGGATAGTATATGCCCGTAGATTGTCGATGTAGTTGCCGCATAGCCGGCTAATCGCTTCCTCATCGGCGGCAATTGCTTTTTGCACTTCGTTCTTGGCGATGTCCTCAAATTCGGATTTGACAACCGCAAGCAGATCGCGATACCGTTTTTTCTGCTCTTTGCTGGTGATCAACGAATGGTTATCCAGCCCACCTTCCAGTTCGTTGAGAACCATAAACGGGCTGACGCACCCTTCGTTTATCTCATTCACAAGCGCATTAGAGATTTTATCCTGGATGTATCGGGGAGAAATGCCTTCCATTCCTTCACGTTCTGTACTCGCCTTCAGTTCTCTGACGTTATCCTCTGTGTAGTTAGGAATGGTCTTGCCGTTATAGAGCTTCAACTTCTGCATCAGCGTCAGATTCGCCTTCTGCGGTTCCTCTAGGCGGGTCAAAACCGCCCACATCGACGCAATCTCAATCGTGTGTGGGGCGATATGCTTGGAGCGAACCTTCTCGGGCCGGTAATCCTTCTCGTAGATCTTGATCTCGTCCGATAATTCCGTGACATAGGGAATATCGATTTTAATGGTTCGATCGCGCAGGGCTTCCATAAACTCATTGTTCTGCAATTTCTTGTATTCGGGGGAGTTGGTATGGCCGATGATCACCTCGTCGATATCGGTCTGCGCAAACTTCTTCGGCTTAATCTTGTGTTCCTGGGACGCACCTAACAAATCATAGAGGAAGGCGACATCGAGCTTCAACACTTCAATAAATTCAATGATTCCCCGATTGGCAATATTAAACTCGCCGTCGAAATTAAAGGCGCGCGGATCCGAATCCGAGCCGTACTCAGCGATCTTTCGGTAGTTGATGTCGCCTGTCAATTCGGTGGAATCCTGATTTTTCTCGTCCTTTGGCTGGAAGGTGCCGATTCCAACTCGGTCCTGCTCGGAGAACGTGAATCGCTTAACTCTGACCTGTTCCATCGCTTTAGCCCAGTCGCCACCGCTTTGCTGGATTGCTTCGCGGTAGTAATAACGACATGACGGACACAGATCCCCCTCTATCTGAATTTCAGCTCCACTTTCCTGACCTAAGGCGGCGAAAACTGGCTTCCGAAATTCTTTGGGGATTAAGTGCAGGGGCTCTTCATGCATCGGACAGTCGAGATCGGAACCATCCGACTGCTTCCAGGTAAAGGTATATACGGCGCCCTCATCCGTTTTGCTATACTCTTCGAGTCCTTTCTTGAGCAAACGGACGATTGTACTCTTCGAACTGCCCACCGGACCGTGCAACAAGATAACGCGTTTCTCTGTGCCGAGTTGTTGAGCGGCGGACTTGAAAGTGTTAACCAGCGTCATCAGTGGCTTTTCGCATCCGAAGATGGGATCTTCGCCATCGAGGGGATCCTCGAAGAAATGATAATGAATCAATTTCTCTTTATGGATGGTCACCTCTTGAGTGCCGTAGGAGAGAATCATATCATAGATGCGTTCAAAGGCAGAACGGATCACTTTAGGGTTCTCTTTGATAATGTCAAGATAATCTTCAAAGTTCCCCTCCCAATGCAGATTCTTGAAGCCACGTTTATCCTGCATCTGCTGAATAAGGCCAATAATCGTATGATTGGTCTGTTGTGCGATAATTTCTGCCATTTTTTCAAACCCTCCTTGTTAGGGGTTCTTTTTAAGATTTGCAAAAGCTATGCCACTAAAAGTTTATGTTCGCGGCTCCTCGTTTCACCCCAAACTCCTTTTTGCACCACGAAGATCTTGGCTGTAACACGCCGGAAAGATAGCGTTAAAATCCTTGAAAACCCGTACTGCCGTCTCTCCGTCACATAGCATGTGCTTGAATAGCACACGACACGCTTGACCTTTCACTCCGCCAACGTGTACTAGTACAGCGTGGCGGAAGTTTTTAACCAGTTACTGTAAGAGCGGAATCCCCCTCGAAGACTCGGGATTTCACCCCTCGAGGACTCGGGACTTCGCTTTCCGCGACTGATTTCGTCCCTTCGGCGGAGTTTATCCCTTCGACAGGCTCCCCTCGAAGTGACCGAAGGAAATGCCTGTGGTGCTCGGGACAGGCAGGGCAGGCTCTGAGCGAAGCCGAAGGGCTCAAGGGCAGGCTACAGGATTCGACTCCTACAACTGATAACGAATTTCTGCCGACATGTACTAGGCTGATAGGGCTCGGCACAAGTTTCCATAACGGGCATTTCACTTCCACGCGGGTGGAGAACTTCAGTTCAAGGCGCCTGGGTTCATAAGTGAAAAACTCGTAACATCCATCATATCATCCGTGTGTCATTTTTTCATTCCGCTCGAGAGTTGGAGCCACAATATTCCTGTTCACCAACAGCGCCATAAGCTTTGCATTCCTAAGTCAGGGGTACCAACGGTGTGCGGACGGGGCCGAATAGGCAAAGGTCGGCTTTGCACCAGGAGGTCTACCTATCTTGTGTAGAGGAGCATGTTAAAAGCGGTAATCACGGTGGACTCGATCCGTCTGGAAAGGCGTTCATGCTAGCCGGTGATATGGCGGGAAACTCAGGCATCAGATCTGAAAACTTATTGCAGAACAAATCGGGGCGACTGGATTTGAACCAGCGACCTCTTGAACCCCATTCAAGCGCGCTTCCGGACTGCGCTACGCCCCGACTCTGATTTATCCCATCAAAAGCCCATAAATGTTAGCATTCATACCAATGCCTGTCAAGAAAAAAAAAATAAAAATCGGATATAGACGCGCTATCAGAACATCCGTGAAAGCCGTAAGATCGGCGTGAAGTTATGTTGCTTTTTCAACGCACGTGCAATCTCAATTCGGAGGGCGGTTGATGGCGTAACGAACAGAGACAACCCAGCCCCGACTGATGTGTTGAAGCGGTCGAATTCGATGCTTTCGTCATCGAACCAGGTATGACCGGTATCGAGGAAAACCGTTACGGCTCCCATCTCAATCTCGCTGCCATCAAAGGGCACGATGGGTCCGAAATGAATTCGGTATTCCATATTGAAGCGCAGCATATTATCCCCAAAGAATTCTTTGAGACCGTAACCCCGTAGGGTGCTGATTCCCCCCAGATAGAGCAGCCGTTGCCTTGGCAGCGGTGTGTCGGAGAACCCACCTTCTAAGCGGAGGTCGAGATAATGCTTGGCTGACAGCGGATTGTAGCGTGTCACCTGAAAGCGATAGAGCGTAAAATCGAAATCATTGTCGAGGGATTTGCCCGTATATTCGACGGAAATCTCTCCGAGCCAGCCGCGCCGGGCACGGTAATCTGGGCTTGGAGACGCCCGAAAATGCCGAGTCTTATGTGATTGGTACGCTCGGCTATCGAAATAATAACCGACCGTCACAGTGCGGAAACGGCCTTCGTCAATCCGCAGATTGCGCCGTTTTGGCTTGTCTTTATCGAACAAACTCCAGTCGGTTGACTTGAATAGGTTTTCATGGTCTTCGTCGGTAAACTCAAGCATAATGTGCGCCGATGGCGTTAATTTCTGCTTCATCCACACCTGATACCCTTCGCGCTGATAGTAATCCAAAAATGCCTCACCGAACACCGTTGCCGAGAGAAATTCCTCATCCGCGGATAGCCGAGAGCCATCACTGGTATCTGTCAGCTTGTAGAGACTTCCGCCGATACTCATCGCATGGCGATTAAACCAGGTCTTTTCAGCCCCCAACTGATAATTCCAGATCTTGCTGGAAAGCCCGTTGCTGAGCGTCCCGAAGGCTCGCGAAGCGGATTCGATCGTCGAAACTTCAGCGCGTCCGCCTAAGATCAGCCCGTGCACGCGGTTAAAGTCGATGATCGGCAGCGGATTAAAACTGACCGATGCCTGCTCCTGAATCTCAATGGCAAGCACATTCCGATTATCCTCCCGCTTCACCTCCCAGTTCTTTATCTCCTTGAAATAGAGGTTATTGGTACTGAGCGTCGCACGCATCCGCTCAATCCGTGACGCACCAATTTGCCTATTGTACGCATCGCCTTTCTTGAAACTCAGGGCTTCAATCAACTCCGGACGCCGAATTCGGCGATTCCCTGAAAAACGGACGTCGTCCAGATGGCCTTCGTCGATGTCAATCAACAGATAGTTGTCAAAGAACTCGTAGTGTACCTGGGCGAGTTCGTAACCGTGATGTTTATACAGGTTCGTGATCAGTTGAGATTTCGTGTCTAGCGTCTCAATGGAGATGCGCTCCGGCTTGAGATCAAACGCCCTGCGCAAGAATTCAGAATTGAAGTGTTTATTCCGACGTAGGTCGAGTTTTTTTGCATGACGGGTGGGTGACTCTGTAACGTGGAGATGTAAGTTTACCTTGATCGAGGGAGGTTCATCGTCTTCTGTGATGGCGTAGGTCGTCTCCAAGTGCACGTCACGAAACCAGCTTACATTCGCCAACTCCCGATTGAACCACGACAGTTCATCGATAGAAATAACATCGCCCGGCTGAAAGGGCAGTCTTTGAAGAATCTCCCATGTTGGAATGCGATCGTTTCCCTCAACCTGAATAGTGGCGAGCTCGAGTTGCTCCGCCAATTCGACGCCCGGTTCAGGCTCGATGAAGCTTAAAATGCCCATCTGCTCCGGCCAGTGGGGCCACCAGGGGGCATCGACATCATAGGTGGGGGACCAGTAACTATATTCGCGGCGACTTTGTACCTTTCGATGCAGGTTGAACCGCCAGCTTTCGGGTGAGGCCGGTTCAAACGCGTCACGCGGCAGTGCAATTTCCACGGTCCAAAAAGTTGGCGCAATCTGAGTGTGGATGCGGGCGCGAGAATTCCACGTGGGGTCTGCCACCTGTTCATAAGAATCGGCAAACCGGAAATTCGGTGGCTCACCGCCTTCAATGATCTGGTCGAAAACGGTGCCAATTGGGTTAATAATGAGGTGGTGGTAAGCAGGGGTTTCCGGGTTCGGATCGATCAGAATCTCCAGCGTGTCATCGTGCCACACCGCAGCATCCCACTTCGTCTGGGTGATTCGCAGCCGCTCCATCTGCGAATCGTAAGCCCTGACACCGATATAGAGATACCGATCATCCCACAAGAGAAATCCCTGAGTCGGTTCACTGGGCGCATCTACGCCATTCGCCACGTAAAAGGGAGAGAGTGGGGCCGCTTTTATCCATGCCGTTTCAAACAGCTCGCCATCGATAACAGGCGGTTCGGCCGCTTTGGGCACCTCAACCGTCAAGGCTGGGCTCGGTTCATCTTCGGTGTACGAATCACCGGCGTCCGCGTCGCTATCGTCCCCTTCGGATTCATCGGGCGGCGGTTCAGAAGCAAGGATGGCAATTCGCTGACTCGCCCTCAGTTGGATTAAAGGACCGCCCTCGTTGAGCCAACCGTGGATGACATCCCCCACAAAGGCGGTCTCGATTTCTGCCGGCATGTCAATGGTAATCGCGTGTTGATCCGGATTCTTAACCTCTAACTCAATCTCCGCTGCAAACGCCACCGGCAAGCGCAGCGTGATTGCCCCCTCCTCCACGGTGAGGGCCATCGGTGCAGCAATCTCATCTAAGACCACGAGGTCAATTATACCGGACCGGATTTCAAACGCATTTTCATCGCCCGTCAAGAGAATGCGCCCATAGATTAGCCCTTCCCCCACCTTCACCTGATATTCGCCCATTGTCTCGTCGAGATAAATATGTCCGGTGTCCGTCGACAAAACCATGTCGCCACGGAGACTGTGAATGCGAATATTTCCAGTCTTCGTCCGAATTTGCAACGAGAGATCTGGTGGCGTTTCAATGAAGCAATCTACGCGGGTCAACGTTGCGTTGGAATCGGAAGTGTCCGGAAGCTGTGGCGCCAGTCGTAGCAGGTCGTCATCCTTCGAGATTTCCAATTTCACCGCATCGAGATAGGTCTGGGCAGCATCTTCATTGATGCCACGCCCCCGCTTTTCAAGTATGATGATGATTTCGTCGCCCGTTGCAGCTTTCACTTCGACGCTACCGGTGAAAGGCAATTCAAGTTCCAGTCCATAAACGTCATCATAACTGATCCGTTGCTCGGAGGTCACGTGCGCATTCGCACTATATCGCGAGTCAGCAGCGTCCTTCTGTTCGAGGGGAGGTTGCTCGGTCTGGGCGTGGACGACCGTCTGGAGTAAATAGATACAAACGATGAGCATGAGTCTCTTGACAATGCGCATTCCTGGTCTCACCTCAATCCAAAGCGCGATATTTCCAACGCATTATAGCATTGAGGCGAAGGATTTGTCAAAATGTAATGCCTCACAAAAAAAGCCCGGCAATGTGCCGGGCAAGAAGAACTGCTCCCATTTCCCAAGATTTCGATGTAGCTATTTAGAGGATGTATTGGCTCAGATCCTGGTCTTTCACAATCTCAGACAACTGTGTTTTGACGTACTCTGCATCGATTGTAATCGATTTCTCCTCCAGCTCTGGAGCATTGAAAGAGAGTTCATCAAGAAGCCGTTCCATAATGGTGTACAGGCGGCGTGCACCGATATCCTCCACCGCTTCGTTCACTTGGAAAGCGAGCGCCGCAATTTCATCAATAGCATCTTCAGTGATGTGCATTTTGAGACCTTCGGTCTGCAACATCGCGACATACTGTTTCACCAAAGCGTTTTTCGGTTCTGTGAGAATGCGCTTGAAGTCTTCCTGATTCAAGCTCTTCAGCTCAACGCGAATTGGAAAACGCCCCTGCAATTCCGGAATGAGGTCCGATGGCTTAGAGACATGAAATGCTCCCGACGCAATGAACAACACATGATCGGTGCGAACCATACCGTACTTAGTCGCCACAGTGCACCCTTCGACAATCGGCAAGATGTCACGCTGCACCCCCTCCCGCGAGACATCGGGCCCCGCCTTGGATTCTCGTCCGGCAATCTTGTCGATCTCATCCAGGAAAACGATGCCGGAGTTTTCCACGCGCTCAATCGCTTCAGCGACGACTTTGTCCATATCGATCAGCTTCTCCGCTTCTTCTTGGATCAGAATCTGACGGGCTTCAGCGACAGTCACGCGACGCTTTTTCTCCTGTTTCGGCAGCATGCTCCCAAACATATCCTTCAAATTGATATCCATCTCCTCGATGCCACCTGGCGAAAAGATTTCAATAAAGGGAACGGTTCGGTTGCTCACACTGATTTCAACGGGGCTGTCTTCCATCTTGCCATCTCGCAACCGCTGACGAAACTTTTCCCGCGTCCTCAGGTACCTCGCTTGCTCTTGTTCACTGACCTCTGAGCGTTCCGTGATCTTAGGTTGCACTTTTATGGATAGCACATCATCGCCGTCTGTTTCCTCCTTGTTCTCATCGATAATTTCGACATCTTCTTCAGCAGGTTGCCGCTTTGTTTGCGCCCGCGGCGGCGGTAAGAGGAAATCTAAGAGGCGCTCTTCCGTAAGTTCAAGCGCCTTTTCCTTCACGATTTCCGTCTGTTCCGACTTCACCATGTTGACCGAGAGATCTGCTAAATCTCGAATCATCGATTCAACATCGCGTCCCACGTAGCCGACTTCTGTATATTTTGAGGCTTCAACTTTAATGAATGGTGCGTCCACGAGACGCGCCAGCCGTCGAGCGATTTCCGTCTTCCCAACCCCCGTTGTTCCAATCATGATGATGTTTTTCGGCGCGACTTCATCACGCATATCATCATCAAGCAGCAGCCGACGGGCCCGGTTGCGGAGCGCAACAGCGACCGAACGTTTGGCTTCGGCCTGTCCAATGATATATTTATCCAGTTCCTCAACAATTTGCCGGGGGGTAAGTGCACCTGCTAACGAGTTTTTATTCGATGAAGACTTTGGTGTTTCCAACATGAACCTCCGTTTTCTACATCAGCCATTGGTACCCATAACGGGTTGTTCTGCAAAGACGCTAGAACTCAAGGGATTCTATTTCGATACGGTCGTTGCTATAAATACAGATCTCGCTCGTTATCCGCAAGGCTTCCTGGACGATTTCTTTGGCAGTGAGTGTCGAGTGCTTCAAGAGCGCTCTGGCGGCTGACAACGCCATGGAGCCACCGGATCCAATCGCCAAGACCCCATCATCTGGGGCGATGACGTCCCCGCTTCCTGAAAGCAGATATGCGCCCTCTGCATCCACAGCGACTAACAGCGCCTCAAAACGCCGCAGCACTCGATCACTGCGCCAATCTCTCGCAAATTCAACAGCCGCTTTCTGAAGGTTGCCCCGGTATTGTTCCAATTTTCTGTCGAGATTCTCATACAAGGCCAATGCATCTGAAGCTGCACCCGCAACGCCCAAAAGCACACAATCGTTGTAGACTTTACGGATCTTCCTGGCACCGTGTTTGACAACAGTATCGCCCAGAGTGACTTGTCCATCGCCACCGATAGCTACCTGGTTATCACGCCGTACCGTCAGAATTGTTGTCGATCTGATCACGATAACTCCTTCGTCAAACGTAAAAATCAAGCAAATTCAGAGAAATAAAAGTCCCCAATTTCCCGGCTTCTTCGTTCCTCAATTTTCGCGTATTTAAGCCGATATTCCAATGAAATGAAACAGCGCGAAGCAGAGAAACTGCATGGCGCCCATAAAGAGACCACACCGAATGCCAGCCACAATGGCGATCTGCCTGAACAGATAATATGGAGACAGCAGAAAAGTTAAGGTAAGGGCAATCGGTATGAAGACTGGAACGGAGCCAATATGGGGAAAATGCTCTAGGCGAGTTGCATTCCAGTTCCAGAGACGCGCAGACCCCAATTGGTCAAAGACAGTGCTGCCTATAAACACAACAATGCCGGTTATTGCCGCCGAAATGTAAGCACGCCTCCAAATTGAGTTGAGACGCTGATAAAGGTAGATGGTCACTGTTATCGCAATCATCCACGTCAGCAGCAAGCTCAAAGGCACCGCGGCGATCCGAATATCATTCGGAATTCGATAGAACAGGAGACTGACACGGTCTGAGAACAGCCAATCCAGTGGAATATAGGTAATCGATGCAATCACGCCGAAAATCACACTGCGTGATAAATACGAAGATTCGTCCCACTTCCGAATCGCATAACCGAACGCGCCTGCTGTCAGAACTGCATTCAAATAGAGTGTCCAGGTCAAACGGAATTTGGCGTTGATGAGAAACGTCAAGAAAATCGTGCCACAGGCAAAAATGACAGCTCTATCAGTTTGGCTAAGAGTCATTCTCAATGCCCATTCCTGAGGAGCGCATGGGGTTAAAGGTGGCGCGTGATGTGTCAAGCATAAGACGTGAACAGCAGGTATTACGGTTTCGGGTTGAGCAGACACCGGCATACGCATTTCATTCGCAGATTATCGCCCTATTGCCAATCGATTGGCATGCCATTCGGGAAGTCCTGCTTCGCAGATACTATCTTGCGCGGCACGGATATCGTAACCAATCCGCCGGATCTGAATGCGGTTTTCGCCGGTATCGAGGATTGCAAAACTCGCCTTGGGGTTGAGATCGCGTGGCTGCCCAACGGATCCGGGGTTAATGAGATACCGGCTTTTCTGTGAAAGTGCATAACAGAAGTCATCACTTTCGGGGTAGCTCTGAGAAAATTTCGATTCCGTCGAGTAGATCATCGGAACGTGCGTGTGTCCATAGAACATGATCCAGCTCCGACTTCGACGCAAAATGGGACGCGCCGACCGACCGCTTAGGATGTAAAAATCCTCATCATCTGGGCTCCCGTGTGATATTTCAATTCCCTCGTCCAGCGTCATCGGTCCCTGCGGCAGACGCTGCAAATACGCCGCGTTATCAGTGCTCATCTGACGGCGTGCCCACATCGCACTCATTCGGGCAACCGGCTGGAAGTCGCTGCCATCCTCGATGCCGGCAACAACCTTATCGTGATTTCCCCGAACGATGGCATGAGGACTGAGCTGCCTCAGTCGGTCAACCACCTCATTGGGGCGTGCCCCGTATCCAACAATATCGCCGAGAAAAATGATCCGATCAATATCCACCTCCGCAGCAGCCGACAAGACAGCATCAAACGCTTCGAGGTTCGCATGAACATCACTAAAAACAAAATATCGCATCGAATTCTCTGTCGAGATCGCTACATTATACCGTATCGCCTCCGGCGTCGCAAGCTCAAAATAAGCCGCCATCCGGTTCACAATCCGCTGCGAATTGAGGACTCCTACGACTCTTCAGCCGATTTTTGCTGCTTTTCCAGCCATCGATCTAAAAAGCCGATCTCTTCGTCAATGAAAGTGCGAATGCCTTTTAGAAATTCGATTTCTGCGTTGCGGAAGTGGCTAATCGATTCTTCGTGTCCCTTTGAAAGTTTCGTTACAACGCGATCCGTGAATCCAGTGATCAATGAGTATAACATGAGCATCTCCTCCTGATCGAGAACGGGGTATCTTCAGGGTTTAAAGGTAATTACCAGGTGATTGTCGATGAGCTTCGCCCGGCTCGGTTTGGCGTGGGCGACACTTCGGGGCAGCGCGATATGCTGCTTAAACCCACCGATTCGGACAATGAGCTCATCGCCAGTTTTGGCAAGATCTATGTCCTGTTTCGTGATGAAAGGTAGGCGCATGGAGATCTGATACTCATCCCCATGTTTACTGAACTGATACGGGCGTTCCTCAAAAAAGATGTCGGCGGGATCGATGCCATCGTAAAGTGCATCCGCAAGGCGACGGAGCCCTTTTTCACCGACGATCTCGTCGTCAAACAGATGCACTTTCCAGATCGGCACATCCGAAAAGTAGTTGACAGCTTCGTCAATATAACGCTGTTGGGTTTTCTTCCACATTTCAAAAAAGTCTGAATCTGCACGTTCCGGGAAGATTCGGTTGATGATCACCGCGTCGATGCAAAGTCCGTAAAGACAGAAGTACATAAACGCCCGCTGTGTTTCTTTAATAACAATCTTCTCTGGATTGGTAACGAGGCGAACCGTTGTGATCTGGGGGTCGGTCAAGATCTGACCAATCCCTTGCAGCTTATCAAACAGATCTTGAATATTCTGGAAATAATTGTCTTGAGGGAGCGGAACAGAACTGATGCGCTCGACAATGGGGCGGGCGACCCTCACCAAATTTCGCTCCAGCTTAAACAGCCGATTCATGTACCATTCGAGCATGGTGGGAATGCTGACAAATCGAAGGGATTCCCCTGTCGGCGCACAATCGAGAATAATCACATCGTAGGCGGCCTGACGCACATACTGA
>JAPUIP010000840.1 GCA_027296925.1 Candidatus Poribacteria bacterium
CCCAACAAAGGCAGGTTCAGTGCAGTTGACCGCGGCGGTGCCAAACACGGATGTATCGGCAACGCTAACACTCCTGATACGTCCGTCGGCACTCGCTGAAGTGGACGTCACACCCGGAAGTCCCCAAACCCTCCGGGCTGGCGAAACTCTCCTCTTTCAGGCGTTGGGCCGGGACAGGTACCAGAACCGCATCGATCTTTCAAATCCGCGAAACGGGGAGCCTCAACCCAAAATCCACTGGAAAGTATCCGGTGGGATTGGCGAAATCGACGAAAATGGTGTCTTCGTGGCGACAACCGTCGGTACCGGTCGAGTGGAAGTCAGCGTCGGAGAGATGCAGCGGACTTCAGCGGAGATTACGGTCATACCGGGGGAACTCGCCGGTTTGCGCATCACGCCGGCGATTGAACAGATCCGGATTGGCGAATCCCAAATCTTCACGGTGAGTGGGAGCGATACTTTTGACAACACGGTTGATCTGGCGGGAACGGAAGTGAATTGGGAAATCATCGGGGAAATCGGGCGTTTCGTCGAGGATGAGGGGATAGTGCCCACCGAACGCCCATTCGAGCCCACAACGCTTAATACCGGGCAGATTCGTGCAACTGTCGGGGAAATCCAGGCAACGACGCCGCCCATGACGGTCCTTGTGGGGAGAGCCGCAACGATCCGCCTCAGCCCAGACACGGGGATTAATCTTATCGCCGGTGAGACGCAGCAGTTCCGAGCGGTTGCGCAGGACGCGCGCGGAAACGAAGTCGTACGCTTCGATGACCCGATGCGGTGGGAGGTCTTCGGTTCTCCGATCGGCGCA
Source organism: Candidatus Poribacteria bacterium (assembly GCA_027296925.1). GTDB lineage: Bacteria > Poribacteria > WGA-4E > WGA-4E > PCPOR2b > JAPUIP01. The sequence continues at coordinate 815 of JAPUIP010000840.1, forward strand.
ATCACTCGCGATGGACTATTGACTGCGAAAACGCCGGGGTTCGGTCAAGTCATGGTCTCCATCGGTGATGTGTTCGCCGAATCTGGGCTCATTGCCGTTCAGGCAGGGCCACTGGAGCAGTTGGTACTATCACCGACATCGGCGGGTCTGATCGCCGGTGAAACGCAACAGTTCAGTGTCGTCGGACAGGATGTCGTCGGCAACCGAGTCCGCATCGAAGAAATCCAATGGGATGTTTTGGGGGACATCGGTGAAATCAGCGACAGGGGACTTTTCACAGCTCAGCGCGCAGGGAGCGGACAGATCCAAGTCAGCGCTGAGCCTTCAGCCGCGGATGGAGCGGGAAGGCTGACCCAACACTCCGGACAGCTCACGGTGCGTCCCGCACAACTGTCAGAAATCCAGGTCACGCCTGAAACGGATCTGATCCTTGGCGTCGGTGAGAACTTCAATTTTGTCGCAACCGGGGTCGATGCCTTCGGAAATGCGGTGCCACTCTCCGATCCGCTCTGGGAGGTGGTTGGCGATATTGGCATCATCAATCCGATCGGAAACTTCACCGCACTCCGCGAGAATAGTGGACGTGTCCGTGTTTCATCGGATGGATTCACCGGCGAGTCTGGGGAAATCGTGATCACTTCCCCTCACCGACTGCTGCTGTCCGACATCACCGCCGGTCGAGAACAGGAGAGCACTATGCAAATCGCGATCCAATCTCCTGATACCGGCGAGGTCGGTAGCTCCGCTCCATCGCCCATCTCCGCAGAATTGCGACTGCGCTATCCCGCAGATTTGCTGAATTTTCTTCGATTGGAGCAAACATCGTCGATTCAAGAGGCTAAAGCCATCAATCAACCGGTGGAGGGCTTCGTCGCGCTATCCTTCCAATTTCAATCGACGGCAGCGGCCGAAGCAGCCACAGACCTTCTCCACCTTACCTTCGTCGTGACCGCCGATGCCCCGATTGACGCGACGGGGATGATCGAGGTCGAATCCGCAAGATTTCTGGATGCCGAAGGGAAGAACGTTCCGGTGCGGAGCGGTCAGAGTCGATTGACCGTCCTCCCCGATGTAACGCTGGCGCTCGACACTGCCATCGTCGCGCCGGGCGCCAGCACAACCTTCCCGTTGTCCTTACGCCAGGCGTTCAGAAGTTCAGCGGGGCAGGGCATTCAGGGTGTCATTCAGATGCGCAGCCATCCGACGTTAACCCCGATTGTGTCGATTGCGCCGAATCCAGCACTTGGCGGGCAAGTTGCCGTCGAGTCGCACAGCGCCGGCGAAGCGGAGTTGAAGCTCGATGGAATTCCCGATTCCGCCGCACTCGAATCTGGCGTTCTGATTGCCTACGTTTCCATTCGATTGGATGCCTCAGCAACTCCAAACGCACAGATGCCCATCGCGCTTTCGGCAAAACTCGTCACGGCGGAAGGTTTCCCTTACGGTATCGTCACGCAGCCGGGGGAGATCATCGTGCTGGATAATCGCCCGCCCGGCGGAGTGATTCAAATTAACGATGGCGCAAACTACACCGCCGATAGAGATGTGGTGTTGGCGATCGAGGGCATCGACGCGGGTGGTCAAGTCACGGCGATGCGCTTTGTGAATGATCAGGATTTCGCTGGGGTAGGCGATGTGGGTCCAGATTGGATCGACTTCGCACCGAGCTTTGCGTGGAGGCTCTCATCAGGAGAGGGACCTAAGACTGTATTTGCTCAGCTTCGAGATGCCGCAGGGAATGTCTCCAACGCGACCATCAGCGATCAGATCATCCTTGACACAACGCCGCCAATCGGATCGCTGACCATTGCAGAGAAACCGACGAAAAACCTGCGGGTCACGTTGCACTTGCGTGCGGACGATGCACTGAGCGACATGGAGGCAACCGGTCAGGTTCGCTTGCGTAATAGGGATGGCAATTTTCCGGATGAGGCGGAAGGGTGGCAGCCGTTTCAGCCGGTCATGGTGTGGGCGCTCTCGGAGGGACGCGGGCGGAAGACCATATTTGCGCAGTTCCGCGATGCGGCGCAGAACCTCTCGACTATCACGTCAGACACGACCGAACTGGACGATCAACCCCCACAACTCCTTTCAGTTCGCCCGGAGGATGGTGCAATCTATCGGCCGGTCAACACGCCAATTGTCATTGCATTCAGCGAAATCCTCGCTGGGGCGAACTTATCGACGTCCCTGTTGACGGTGATCGGTGAGCAGAGCGGCAGCCATAGCGGCCTGCTAAAGGTGCGTGGCTCCCAACTTGATTTTGTCGCCAATCGGCTCTTTGCTGACCTGGAAACCGTAACCGTGACGCTCAAAGCCGGGGTTCGAGATCGAGCAGGCAACGCGAGTCCCACGACGCTTTCGTGGCGTTTCTCCACGGGGGTGGGCGTGTGGCCTGGCGACACGAACAACGATGGGAGGGTAGATTCACTCGACATCGTTCCAATCGGCAAATATTGGGGACAGACGGGACCACCGCGTGAGTCGAGTTTGGCGGGCGGGGCCCCGACGGAATGGCGCGTCCAACCGGCCCTCCCGTTTACGACACCGGCAACCACTTACGCCGACGCCGACGGGAATGGAGTTGTTAACGCCGATGACGTGATGCCGATTTCACTAAACTGGAATCGCTCACGCGAGGGCGGACCAACGCAAAGTCCATCGCTGAGTACAGCACAGGGGCGAATCGACGAATCACGAAATACGCCTCACGCGCCCCAGGTTCTGCATGAGGACACCGAAAAATGGCTAGCAATCTATCGGACCATCCACGCGAAACTTCTGACCTTGCCCCCAACGCTTGAAGGCGTGATCGCATTACGAAAAATCATTGAAGTGCAGCTTGCCCGGCTGGAGTCGCAGCTCTTTCCCGGCGAAACCCGGCTTTTGCCCAATTTCCCGAACCCCTTCAACCCGGAGACGTGGATTCCTTATCAGTTGGCTGAAGATGGGGAAGTGGCAATCGAGATTTATAACTTGCAGGGACGGTTGGTGCGACGGCTCAATGCAGGTCACCAGCGGCGTGGCTATTACATTGAAAAAGGGAAGGCGGTGCATTGGGATGGACGCAACCGATGGGGGGAACGGGTCGCCAGTAGTGTGTACATCTACCGCCTGAATGTTGGGGATTTTTCCGAAACCCGACGGCTTGTCCTCATAAAATGAGGGTTAATCTGCTTGTTGTGCCTGAATTTGCGTGATTATCATCCTGAGGTATTTGGCAGAGTACCGGGCGTACAGCAGGGATTCTACACTAGACCTACTTCACACGCTGCATGTAAATATCTCCGAGATCGTGTCGGGCGTCGCTCCACACAACCGTCAGTTCCGCAGAATCGGATCGCACGACATAAGGCACCAGCTTTTCTCCACTCGACGTGGAGATGGGAATCCCGTTTTCAGCCCAAAGTGCTTCGCCTGCTAAGTTGATCTTTTGCCCGTAGATCGCGTCTTTGCTCTCATCGCCGTAGTCCTCCCGATAATCGAGCCAGGCGATGAAAAATTCACGGTCTCGGTGCCGAATCAGAAACGGTGCAGCCTGATGCCCGCCGGCAACACAGATCGAAATGCCGTTGAACGCCCACTGTGGTTTCCCGTCGGCGCCGATTCGCTGGGCATAGAGATCTGAGAAAATATCCCGCTCGTCTCGCCAAACCGCTACCATGCCACCGCTTCCGTCGCTCGTGATGGAAGCGTCTTTTTGAATGCCGGGGGCTGTGCAAATCGGCACCCCGCTCTCGCCCCATCGCTTCTTTCCCTCTCGATCGATCCGTTGGGCATACAGATCATCATTGATAAAATTGCGGTAGATCTGCCAGACAACGATGAGTCCCCCCTGCCCATCGCTGACCGCCCGCGGTTCGCCCTGCATGCCTTCCAGAGGCGAAAGAAAGATTGGTGCCTTCCAGAGAGGTTTGCCGCTCAGATCAAGGTGATGCGCCATGATGTGCCACTGATCGTCACCAACCACATCCCACCAGATCACGTAGAAACCGCCTGCATTATCAGAGACAAGCTGCGGATTGCTCTGAAGCGCCTCAGACGGAAATACGGGCACGCCGTCAGCCTCCCACATCCGTTGCCCGTTGGCGTCGATACGCTGGACGTAAAGATCATGGTACGCCGGGGCACGGCGTCGATCCTTCCAAACAACAATCACGCCGCCGGCGCGATCGCTCAGAACGTTAATGTCTGATTGCTCCACCGGGTGTGTGCACACAGGCATCCCGCCGACCTGCCATAGAACCTTCCCGGCCAGATCGATGGACTGGGCATAAACATCCCAGGTTCGCCACGCACGGCGATCCGTCCATACGATAATGGCCCGATCGCCATGACGCACCATTCGCAGCCCGCGCTGGTTGTTTTTTTCGCGACAGATCCCCACTCCGCTGGCATCCCATAATGTGACGCCGGCGGGGTCAATCCGTTGGGCATAGACATCCCAATCCGTCCCCGTGCGGTAATCCTCCCAAACGACGATGGTTCCCCCTCCGCCATCGTCCACCGCCCGTGGAAAAACTTGCCCATCAGGGGCGGTAGAGACAGGTATATTCTCGGAAGCGTCCGTGAAGATGGTGCGCAACAAGGATAGAAAACAGAGCGAGCTCAATAAGAAAAACCGGCGATGAATCTGTTTCATCCGAAATTGTCCTTCGTAGCCTCATGCGATATCTATTCACAATGAGATAGGAATTCAGACCACGCTCGGATGGATCGCTTGTAACCTTCCGGCATGTTCAAGGACTGAACCTCTTGCAGGCTGAACAGTCCAACGGCTTTATGTTCTGGGCTATGTGTGATTTCGGCGAAAAGGTCAGGATAGCAGCCATACGTCACGATGAGGACATCAACGCCTTCGTAAATGTGGTAGACCCAGCTATCTAAGATCGGTCCAATCTTTGAAGTCAGTCCCAGTTCCTCTTCAATTTCTCGAATCACACAATCTTCGGGAGTTTCAGCGGGTTCCAACTTACCGCCGGGTAATTCCCACTCATCACGGTCATTCTTGAGCAGTACAACCTTTTCTCCTTTGAAAATCACGCCCTTTATGGATACGGGAAATCTGTAAGCTCGATTATCTTGAGGAATCGGGATTTCCCGTTTGCGCGGCTGTTTAGCGTTTGTCATCGTCAAAAGTTTGTGTCAATCTGAGTCCAATGAAGAATCTCTGTCTATCCCATAGTGGCGATCTTTCGTAACCTCCAAGACGGCATATGACATTTCACTTTCTTGTTATTGTGGTCAGGTCGTCACTCGCAATCGTCGGGCACCAGAACTTTTCGATGTACGCAATGATAAGTCGCGTTCCCTCTTCATGGCTCACATACGGCGGCTTGAACGGATTGTACATGGCGTCGGTGAGGTCCCGCGTCAATACCACGTTGAACGCTTGCCGAACCATCACCTTGATCGCAAATGATCGCCCAAGCACACACATATTGGTGTGAACGCCCATATAGATCAGATTCTGGATGCCCTTGTGTATGAGGATATTGTAGACCTCCTGTCCATCGTCGCTGATGGCATCCCCATCTTTAATCTCGATTGCGGGATGCTGACGGTGCCACGCTTTGAATCCTTTCTCCTCACCGGTGTCAGAACCGCCATCGGATGCATCGACCGGCTGGGGTGGATCTAGGCGATCAATAGGCTCGCGCATCTCCGCGGCGGGTACATCAAGCACCCAGAGTCGGGCCGGATGGTCTTTGTAGAAATCCATTGTATCCGACGGTGCATGAATAATCTGTACCCCGCGATTCCTGGCGGCATCGATCACGGTATTCATTCGGGGCGCCATGACATTCACGCGCTCGGTTGCCCCCCAGGACCAGTGCTTGTTCCACATATCCACGATAACGATAGCGGTTTCGGATGGAAGCCAGACGACCTCCTCTTCAACAACTCGCCAGCCATTGCGTCCCGTTGTCTTGGGCACTTGCCGAAGAGTCGTCAGCCGCAGTTGACCATTGTCAGCAGATTCACTCGAACCAAATACCATGAGCGGCGCCTGAAATATCATTGGGGTTACTCCTCTCTTGATTCGAAGATTCAAGAAGTTGGGTATTCCAGAAAAACGGTGACTCCCATCTCGGCGTATTTCTCTCGCGTGTCCGGCGATCCATTTCTGTAGCAGACCGCAACGCTGGTGTCTGCAAGTTGTTCGCAAACGTGACGCACGCCGTCATCGACAGTTTTGAACGTATGGTGTGGATAGGCTTCTATACTGAAAGTGAGGTCGGCAGGCCCGAAGGAGAGACAATCTACACCCGGCTTGGCGAGCTTTCGCGCATTGGTTACCGCCGGAATCGACTCTATCTGCATCCAGAGAACACCATATTCGCTCCACCATTGTGCGTATTCGAGGCGATCACTTCGTCCCTCCGTTCCCTTCCGAGCGCCGCCGCCCCAACTGCGGATACCGATCTGGGGATAGTAAAAATAGGCG
>JAPUIP010000841.1 GCA_027296925.1 Candidatus Poribacteria bacterium
GAAACAGGCGAGCCGATAGTTGATATCGAGGTCAACGGAACGACATCTGCCAACCCGACGGTAGAAAGATCATGGCTAGTCGGCTACTACCCGATTAAGTCGCCCGACGGAAAAGTCGTCTTATTGAGTACGATCGTCACGGACATCACCGGGCAGAAAAGTGCCCAAAAATCATTAACGGACAGCGAGGCACGTTTTCGAATGCTCTATGAAAATGCGCCGGTAATGATAGACGCATTTGATTCTGACGGGCGCTGCATCATGTTCAATAAAGAATGTGAAAGGGTGTTGGGCCTGAGTTCTGAAGATAAATTCGAGAATCGCCAGCTTTTATCTTGAACCTTCCACCCAACGTCTAATTTTGCGTTCCAGAATAGTTAGCGGCACGGCACCGCCCCCAAGCACCTGATCATGAAACAGTCGAATGTCAAAGTTTGCACCCAATTCTGTTTGCGCATACTCCCTTAGTTCCAAAATTTTCAACATGCCGATTTTGTACGCTGTCGCTTGACCGGGCCAGGCCAAATAACGCCGGACCTCGGAAGTTACCGCTGCGTCGGTGACGGGAGTTTTTTCCTTGAAGTATGCGATGGCCCCTTCTTCGGTCCAGCCTTTTGAGTGCAACCCGGTGTCGACAACCAAACGAACTGCGCGCCACATTTCATTTGTCAGACGCCCAAACTCTGAATATTCATCTTGATAACCACCCATTTCCTTCGCCAACAGTTCAGCATACAAACCCCAACCTTCAACGTAAGCGGTGTAACTCCCAAACGCACGAAACTGCGGAATCGAAGTTAACTCCTGAGCAATTGAAATCTGCATGTGGTGACCCGGATTTCCTTCATGGTAAGCAATTCCTTCCAGCTCACCCTTGGGCATGGCTCGCATATCGGAAAGATGCGCGTAATAAATCCCAGGGCGGGATCCATCCGGCGTGCCGCGCGAATAATGTTGCGCGCCGCCATCCTGTTCTCGAAACGCCTCGACCCTTTTTACGACCAGGTCTGCTTTGGGCAGAATGCCAAAATAGTCCGGTAGCTTCGCTTCTATTGCAGTCAGACGCATCTCGGTTTCCGAGATATAACCCTGGCGACCTTCATCGGTGTTGGGGAAAAAGAACTGATCGTCTTTCTTCAGGAAGTCGAAGAATTCATGCAAGCTGCCTGCAAAGCCAATTCTCGTCTTCACTGCCTCCATTTCAGCGGTAATCCTCGCAACTTCGCGCAAACCCACCTCGTGAATTTCATCTGCAGTTAAGTCCGTGGTAGTGCTGATTTGCAGTTTATGGGCATAAAACGCTTCGCCATTCGGCAAACTCCCCACGCCCTGCGCGATCGAGTCGGTGTTGTCCAGGTCGGCGCTGAACCAACTGATCAAGGCTTCCATTGATGGCTGGAACTGGGTCAGCAACGCTTGTTTCGTTTCTTCACCCAACGATTTAGCCCGGGTTTCGTCAACCAGCCCGCCATCTTCCAAAGCTGCTATCTTTTTCAGCGCATCCGCCCACAGAGGCGAATCCCCGCCAGTTACTGTAAAAGGTGCACCGCTGACCAGGTTTGATGCCTCTTCAATCACCCCTTCATAGGCAAACGCTGGAGGTCGCACACCTTCGGAGGCGTGGATCTTGGCCCTCTCCAGAAGGTCGATAATAGCAATCGACACGCCGCCAATACGTTTGACGTAGGCGACCATGTCGGTTTCCTCGTCGACCTTATGGAAGGTAATCAGAAACTGGGCAAGCGTGGCCTGGGGTCCCATCATCTGGGTAAAGATGTAATTGCTGCGCCGGAATTCTTGACCTTGATGGCTCTGCTCGTACCGGTAAACCCAAAGGTCATAAGACGTTTTTGCCTCCTCATCGAGCGCCTCGTAGGAAAACTCCGATTTGAGTTGTGTTACCGTTGCGGCGCGCCATGCCAGTTGTTTATCTGCCTCAGCTTCGGTCCTGACGTCAATCTCGGCGTACCGATCCTTGCGTCCTAACAGGGTCAGGAACATCGGGTTCATCTGTAACTCTTCTTCGAACTTCAATTGAAACCATTCGTTCAAACGCTCACTTTCGGATTGAGCTTGTTCGGATTGCGCCGGTTCTTCGGTGCTCGCAAGAGCGTTGCCATTAGTGTTGCTGTCAGGCTCACAAGCCAGCAACAGAGTCATGATGCCAAGTAGTGTCAGGTAACTGCGCATAACGTCGAAAAGCCTCCCTCCAAGCCAACGTTTAGATTTCGCTCCGGAGCTTATCACATGGTGTTGTGCATCATCGTTTGGATCCAGGAGATAGTCGAATCCTACTAGGAAGAGAAACAAACGAGGCCCTGCTTCATGGAAGCCTCGACAGTGAAATACACAAAATGTATCAGCGGCGACTGCGGGAACAGTTTTTGCGCAACAAAGGATTGCGGGAGTTCTGGGAGAGTAACCATCAGCTCTTCACCGAATCTTTCCAGTCTCACGTAGCGCAAACCCTGATGGCGGAACAGATTGAGTCTTAACTGTTCGCTTCTTAATTCGGGCAATGAAGTCAAACTCCTGTGTTCTTGTTTCTGTCTCATTTACCGGCCGATCAGGCACGAAAACTAGCCTGAATTGACAGTCCGTTTTCGGAGTTGCCGTGGTCAGCTTGGCTCCAACGTTGCTTTCTAATCAGTGACAGTTCTGTTATTGGTAGCCTTCTGATAGTTTGAGAAGGGGGCAGACCATCAGTACGGACACCTTGGAGAAGAAACCAATATTCTGGTTTTATGGCTCAGCGTCGGTCGCATATGGGATTAAGAACAACGCATTTAGTTATCTGCTCCTGATTTACGCAAACCAGGTACTGGGTTTACCCGGTTATCTCGCCTCCCTGGCTCTGGCTTGCGCCATGTTGTGGGACGCGGTCTCGGACCTGCTTTTGGGGCATTGGTCGGACAAGACCAGTTCCCGCCTCGGTAGACGACATCCGTTCATGTACGCGGCTCTCCTCCTACTTCCCATTACCTTTTATGGACTATTCAATCCGTTTATCGAACTCAACGAAGACAATACCTTCGCGTATGTCTTGCTGATGGCGATCCTGATCCGGACCGGTACTACATTGTTTGAAGTACCCAGTACGGCTCTGTTGCCAGACCTTGAATCCGATTACGACCGGCGCAACAAATGGCTTGCACTGCGTTATTCATTTGGCTGGTACGGTGGCAATGGGATACACACCATCAACTTCGCATTCTGGGTCGGAGCTTTCGGTGTTGCGGTTCAGCATGGTTATTCTATCTATGGCACGGTTGGCGCATTGGTTATCGCCGCGGTAATTCTGATATCAGCATTGGGAACGCAAAAGGTCGCGGCGGCCATCCCACGCCCAAAAGAAACTTTCAAACTGAAAAAGATTGCTCATGAACTTGCTCAGATTTTCCAATCCATCAAGAACCGGAATTTTGCAGCGTTGTTCTTTTATGGTCTGACCACTGGCATCGCCGCCGGGCTTGGTATGGCTTTATACCTTTACAACACGACCTATTTCTTCGGCTTCAGTGGTGCCCAGATAGCATTTACCGGCCTTTGCGTGTTTATTGCACCGATTATCGCTTATGCGTTGACTCCGCCTCTTGGGAAGAAATTTGGCAAAAAGAACGCGGCCATTGGCGCGATTTTTGTCAACGTCAGCCTTTATCCTATCCCCTATTTATTGTTGCTGGCAGGTTACTGGCCCGACTTAGGTAGCTGGCTTGGTCTGTATATCTATTCCGTATTTATCGTGGTGGAAGTCGTCTGTAGCATCGTTGGTAACGTCTTGTTGGATTCGATGATGGCGGATGTCGTGGAAGACAGCGAAGTTTCAACCGCGCGACGCTCTGAAGGATTATTTTACGCCGCTCGTGGTTTCTCCTTAAAGGCAGTATCGGCAGGTGGGATCATAGGTGCCGGAACGATCATTTCCGTAGTCGGTCTCGACGGCATCACCAGTTTAGAGATGGTTACTTCCCAAATCCGTTTTGATCTTGCAACCCTTTTCTTACCCCTCTACTGCGGACTTTATATGCTTGGTCTCTTCATGGTTTCCAAGTACAGGATCGACAGGGAACTTCATAACAAGAATCTCGATAAGTTGGCTACTCGTCATGATGTGAAAAGCGAAGATAGCCCGGCATCCGTTTCATCGTAAATGCAATTGTTATCCACAACTAATGAGCTATTGAAGATAGCGGCCGTTCACGCATGACAAACCGCCGGATTTGAGTGGCTGTATATGGACTCCTCCTCGTTGCAAAGTACTCTGTTTGAATGACGGTAGGCACGGCTGCATACGTATATCCGGCCTTTGGAGGTGGCACACACTGATGCCGGGAGTCCATAGCGTCTGCTATTTGGTGCGGTGCTGTGATCGCCCTGGTATTTCACAAGACTCTAACCAGGCCAAGCGTACGATCGGCGGTTCAATGCCCGCGGATTGTCCGATGTTGGACAGTTGAAGTCCAACCAACACCAACAGCGCCGTGCTCACAGCGGATTGACGCGGGGTCTCACCCTCGGACAGACTGCTAGAGCTCCCTGCAACCCAGGATCGCGATTATGCGTTCACTATTCCCGCTGGCCGCCGCGCTAGCCGCTTGCTGCATACCGAGCTCGGTGTTGGCCCAAGACAACGAGCGGCGCCCATTTGCGCCAGAAGACGTACTCCGTATCCACGATGTGGAAAACATCGCGATCGCACCGGACGGCGACTGGGTCGCTTATACGGTGAGTAGCATTGACCTGGACGACGACAGTCGCAGCACCGACCTCTACATGGTGAGCTGGGACGTGCGAGACACGGCTCCAGCTCACCTACAGCGAGGACAGCGAAGGTGCTCCGCGGTTCAGTCCCGACGGCAGGTACCTTGCGGTCCTCAGGGAACGTGACGTTAAGGACTCTGGCAAGAAAAAGGATCCGAAGACCAAGAGCCAGGTCTGGCTCCTGAACCGTGCCGGTGGAGAGGCTGAGCG
>JAPUIP010000842.1 GCA_027296925.1 Candidatus Poribacteria bacterium
GCGCCTGAAGTAATGAAAGCGATGACCCCATACTTCACCGAGCGATTTTACAATCCGAGCGCGATCAGTGGGTGGGTGCATGGTATTGATGCCGCAATCGCCAAAGCCCGCCGGACGGTGTCCGAATTTTTGGGTGCTTCAGACCCCAAGGAGATTGTCTTCACTTCCTGTGCAACCGAAAGCAACAATTGGGCGATTGTCGGGGCAGCGAGAGCACATCAAAAACGCCGACACATCATCACGTCGAAAGTGGAACACCCGTCGGTTTTAGAAGTCTGTAAATCGCTATCCAAAGACGGCTACGATGTCACGTTCCTCAATGTAGATGGCGACGGCAACCTGAGTCTGGATGCGTTAATGGACGCCATTCGCCCCGATACGCTCCTGGTGACGCTGATGGCGGCGAATAACGAAACCGGTGTGATATTCCCTGTGGATGAGTTATCGGCTGCGGTCAAAGAACGAGACCCGAACATTATATTTCACACCGATGCCACGCAATACGTCGGAAAGCTGCCGGTTGACCTAAACCATAATTTTGAACAGGTCGATCTTATCTCCTTTTCCGGTCATAAAATTCATGGTCCGAAAGGGATCGGCGGGCTTTTCATTCGGGGTGGCACGTCGTTAGCCCCGCTTCTTTACGGTGGGCATCAGGAAAACGGTCGTCGGAGTGGAACCGAAAATGTACCGGGAATAATCGGTCTGGCGAAAGCGTGTGAGTTCGCAGAACGAGGCATCGAAGAGATGCAACGTGTGAAATTTTTACGCGACCAATTGGAAAAAGAACTGCTTGCGTTATTTCCTTCCGCGTTAGTAAACGGTGCAAAGGCAAACCGTTTGCCCAATACGCTAAATATTGCATTCAAAGATATAGATAGTGAAACGCTTATCCATCAGCTCTCGCAGAGCGGCGTATATGCCTCAAACGGTTCGGCATGCGCCACAGGTTCGTTGGATTATTCTCACGTGCTTCGGGCAATGGAAGTGCCGTATGATTACATTGCCGGTAGTATTCGATTTAGTTTCAGTCGATTGAACTTTGTGGAGGATGTGCAGACAATAGTCGAAAAGATGAAAAGATTCAATTAGCGTCTATCCCTTTATTCTACACCCTCCTCCAACGACCTGTTGTTTTCGGCGTGTCTCTTGGGAGCATCTTGACCCGTTAAAATCCTTCCTCACGGGGACCTTCATATGAATGATCTCGGTCCCTATATTTCTGAAGCTGAAGCCGGCAGAGCGTTTTCCCGGGCACCATCTTCCGGCAGGGTTTCCCACGCCAGGATGCGGTCGAGAACCGGAAGCACTTTGACCATCGTCGGTATCTGTCTGAAAACAAACCCATAACGCGAAAAATAATCGGATGCCTCCAGGGACTGAGCAACCAGTTGATTTTTCAGCAGCACCCGGGAAACGCCAAGAATCAAGAGCGGGGATTTCCGACCTTCCAACTGTTGGAGTCTGACTGTCAAATGGCTGGCATGCCAAGGGTGAAACAGCTCCATTGAAATGTCGATACCATTGGCATGCATCAGCGTATAATCTGGAAAGCAATAGAACTCGCCTTCTAACGGCACAAAACGGTGAGCGGGAGCGATTTGCCACGCCTCCGCTTGTCGATGAAACAGCGTCTGAAAGAGTTGGATCTCTTGTGGGATGTAGCTCCAAAAATGGGGCGAATCCGGCAGGATGCCGCACGACTCCGAAAGAGACAGGTGATAATGCTTCTGATTCTTTAACTGGATTTCCGCCTTCAATTCCCATTTTGGCTGATGCAGGACAGCGACGAAGAAGTTCGCCAAATTGATGCCGTACTTCTTCGTCTGATAAAACAGGTTCAGCGGGCCATCGACGGAGATCCAGAAATGACCTTCCCGATCTTTCTGAATCGTTGCTAACAACTGCCGAAACCTCAGATACTTGAAGAGCTGCCTCAGCGATTCGGTTTTGGCATCCGAGATTTTCAGCATCAGTTTTTCACAGTGGAAAAGCAGTCCTTGCACCAGAGCGCAATTATAGCGATGAAGCAGTCTCTTGGCCGATAACGGCTTGAACTCAATCACCGGTTGATACGCTGGTAGATCCGAATAGAGCTCGGCTGCCAACGCCTCCGGTGATTTCTGAAATTCGAGTCCAACCCGCTGCTGATATTCATCAGAACTGGAAAAGGTCTCCTTTTGAAGCAACTGGCTGGTCCGCTCAAACAACGAAGCGCGAAACTGTAACAGTTGTTCATCGGGCTCGGTGTCGAATTGTGTTCGATCCAACAGGAGCTTTTCCAATCCGCGAACGATAATGGCGGCGCAGGGGGCACTCTCGATAATCCCTTTGCTTTCTTGAAGTAGTTCCTCCCGGGTTTTTCCCTGGCTCTCTTCAAAGACACCCAACAGTTGTTCGGCAACCGCCAACAGCGTGGGGTCGTCGGGGTCGATGAACTCAGGCGTGATGGTATCATGAAATATCTTATAACGAATCAGGTCTTTGGTAAGCATGATGTCGCCGCCGTCTTTGATTGATAAAATACTCCGAAGTGCCTTTCGATACCAATTCGTACAGCACCGCCTGTTTTCCTTTCCGCCCGCGCAAGATACGCCCCAGCCGCTGGACATGCTCTCGGACGCTTCCACTGCCGGAAACCACAATCGCGACATTCGCCTCCGGAACATCCACGCCCTCGTTGAGCACCTTGGAAGTGACTAGGATCGAATAGGTGCCATCGCGGAACGCCGCCAAAAATGCGGCTCGTTCTTTCAGCTTGGTTTGATGTGTCAGAACAGGCAGGAAAAAGTGTCTGCCAATCCGATACGCCATCTCATTATCTTGGGTAAAGATCAGGATGCGATCGCCGCGATGCTTGGCGATCAGCTTCCAAATCGCCTCAAGCTTAGCCTGAGCCGCCAAGCCGAGTTGCTTCTGAGTCAGATAGGCGCGAAAAGCTTCCCGCCCCGCCGGCGTTTGACTGGATTTCCATAGAAAGGTCTTCCAGCCGTTCGGGTGGGCGAGATTGATTCCCTCGCTAGAGAGGAAATCAAGGTAACGCTTCCGGGCGGCTTCATACTGCTCTCTTTCCTCCGCACTCAATTCTAGCTCCAGCGTAACCACCTGATAGGACGCGAGTATGCCGCCCTTTAGCTGATGGATATGCGCCTCATAAACGAGCGGACCTACCAGTTGATAAAGTCGTTCTTCCTTCCCATCCGCCCGTCGGGGTGTGGCGGTTAGCCCGAGGCGAAATGGCGCAATCGTGCTGATGGCTGTATATTGATAGTGTGTCCCCGGCAGGTGATGGCATTCATCAAAAACGACCAGCCCGAATTGATTGCCTTTGTAGGGAACATGCAACGCCGCAGACTGATAGGTTGCGACGGTTAATGGGGCGATCTCGTTATACCCGCCGCCGAATAAGCCGATATCCTGATCGAAATAACGCTGGAGCACCGCATACCATTGGTGCATCAGATCGATTGTCGGGACGTGAATCAACGTGGGACGCTCGGTCTGTTGTATCAGAAGAACGGCAACGATGGTTTTTCCTGAACCCGTTGGCAACGTAATGACCCCCTGGCAGCCATTCTCTAGCCAGGCGTCGATCGCCTCTTGCTGGTACGGGTGCGGCGTGATCGATTCTTTGAACGGAAATTCTTGAGGCGAAAACTGGCGTGCAAAATCCTGATAGGGGATGTGGTGCTTTCTCAGTTGCAGCACAATCTGGCGATAGTCATAAGCCGGCGCGCGATAGGTGAGCGTCCGCGCATCCCATTTCATCCCCGCCAGTTGGTAGCGCATCTGCTCTGGCACTTTCTTGAGGACAAGCGTGCCTTTATCGAAGTAGATTTCCGTTTTTTGCATGTGTCCATCTTGATTGCCCTCAATTGCCTGTCATCAGATGAGGGGCGATTGCATGCCTAAAATTGCACAACCTGTTTGGGGCCGACATCCACCGCGAGCGCCAACGCGTCAAAACTCTTCTTCATCAGATCAAACCGCATCCCCCTATAATTGGGGTCATCCCACAAATTAGAAAATTCCCCCGCATCCGCCTGCAGATCGAATAGCTCCCCCGCTTCTCTGTCGTGATAAACCGACAGTTTATAGCGCGCATCCCGGATCATCGTGGCGTAGGTGCCGGTAAATGCTTCTCTGCCTGGACCCTCCGGATTTAATGCTCGGTAGTACTCACAGCGAACAGAATCACGATGCGAGTGCGGATTATCGACACCGCTCAAAATGGGCAGCAGCGAACGCCCTTGCATCCGTTCGGGACGCGGTTCCCCACTCACCTCCAGCAGTGTCGGCGCGACATCAATCAGTTCCACCAGCGCCGAGCTCACCACGCCTTGTTCAAAATGTCCGGGCCAGGAGAAGATCAGCGGCACCCGCACCAGTGCTTCGTAAAAGCGACATCCTTTACCGACCAGACCGTGGTCGCCCAACATTTCTCCGTGGTCGCTCATAAAAATGACGATCGTGTTTTCGCGCTGGCCACTGCGTTCTAGCGCATCCACCATGCGACCGACATTGTCATCAATCAGCGTAATCATCGCGTAGTAAGCGGCTTGTATCTCTCTGATCCGCTCTTGCGTCACGATGCCGGCACCGAAACCGTCCACCCGTCCCAGTCGGGCGTGAGCGGTGGGGTCGCTCTCTCGAAACAGCGGCGCGGGCATACGGTTGGGGTCGTAGCGGTCGAGCACCTGTTGTGGCGGATCAAACGGGCCGTGTGGGTCGAAGACATTGACACTCATCAGCCAGGGGGCGTCGCGTTCCTCCGCCATAAATTCAATCGCCATATCTGTGCACCAGGTTGTCTGATGGAGTTCCGGTGGAATCATTTCGGGGTGCCATCGCAACGCGGATAAATCCTTACCTTTGGAGCGAATCCAATCTGCGTAAGCGTTCCCTTCCGGCCACAAGTCCCGAGAATCATGGCTCCAGTGGAAGACGCGATAGCCGTCATCCCCACGTGGTTCAATCCGGTCCGCGGCGCCCGCCAGATGCAGTTTCCCCGCCAGCCCGCAGTCGTAACCGGAATCGGCCAGAAGTTTGGTGACCAGCGGCGCGGCATCCGCCCAGAAGTCGTTGCCATTCATACAGCCGTGAACGCTACTCGGGTACATGCCCGTCAGAAAGCTCGCGCGAGAAGGCGTGCAGATCGGACTTTGACAGAAGGCGTGGCTGAAGGCCACTCCCTCGTTTACCAGTCGATCGAGGTTTGGGGTATGGATATGGGAATTTCCGAGCGCACCAATGGTGTCAAACCGCTGTTGATCCGTACAGATCCAAAGTATGTTGGGTCGGTTCTGCTCTCTACTCATGGCAATCTCCAAAGGGGGAATTGAGACCGAAACTTTGAACCGGTCGCTCAATCATTGTATCATTGATTCGGCGGAAGTCAACAAAAAAGCGATCCGATTAGAAATCTGCAATCAAGCAGTCAAGTTTCTTAATCCCGCACAGCGGGGCAGATGGATGTGTAAAGTATTATCGTCCGTTTCGTCATCAAATCAATCAGGCGTAAACCTTACATTCTGTAAGGAAGGACTCGATTTTGCCAACAGTCCTGCGCTGTCATCAACTGACTTTCAGATCGACATAGACTGAACGATGTGGTAGCATGATGACAGGCTTGATGCCCTCGGCAATCGTTTCGCCGGCGTCTGGCGATGAGCTTTCTGATTGAAAAAATGGAGGTCGTATCATGACAAGCACAACATCGAATGATTTGCCCCAACCGACGACGGATCTGGACCTTGCTAAGGCGAATTTGGACCAGTTCGGCTACTGCTTGATTGCGGGTGCGCTGAACGGGGAGGAAGTTCTGAGACTTCGGAGACGGCTTGAAGAGCAGGCCGCCGCTGAGAAGCAACGAGGACTTGCCTATGAGGATGCCGGGCCGAATCAAAACGGTGTGAATCAGCGGGTCTGGTTTCTCGTCAACAAGGGACAAGTGTTCCGCGACTTGCTACTACACAGGGTAGTTCGAGAACTCGTTGGCCATGTCTTGGGAGATGAATACCTGCTGTCGAGCTTTACCGCTAATATTGCCAAGCCGGGCGGCGTGATGGGAATGCACACAGATCAATGGTGGATGCCGCAACCTGTCGGGCCCGGTGGCCCCTCGGTCCGGCCGGGCTCGATGACCCGAGCGCACTTCAGAGGGCGCCGGTTCGATCAGGCCGGCTCAACACCTCCGACGATGATGGCGCCGGCCGTAGCTTGTAATGTGATGTGGATGCTTACCGATTTCACGTCCGACAATGGCGCAACCCGTGTCGTCCCGCGAAGCCATTTAAGCGGCAGGCAACCCGACACCGAATTGGATGTTGATGTCGAAGGCATCCCTGCCGTCTCACCGGCGGGCACCGCCATGGTCTTTGAAGCGCGTCTGTGGCACAGCACCGGTGCGAATGTCAGCGATTCTCCGCGGCTCGGCGTGCTAAGTTACTTTTGCGCGCCCCAGTTTCGTCAGCAGGAGAATCTCATGGTCGGCACCCATCCGAAGGTGTTGAAGGATGCGCCGCCTGAGTTGCTGGCACTGCTTGGTTTGAAGGTTTGGCAAGGTTATGGACGAATAGAAAGTCCAACGGATGAGTATATCTCGCCCGGCCAAACGTCTCTCGG
>JAPUIP010000843.1 GCA_027296925.1 Candidatus Poribacteria bacterium
GGATTTCACCCGTCTCATTATCCAGCGCAAGAATGGTATTATCCACAATAGGTTCATTCGGCATATCGTCTACCCAGGTCCTGGATGAGCGATGAAAAATGAAAACATGGTCGTGGGAGTCAACTTCGACCCCTGCGACTTGGCCGAGAGTAAAACCATCAGGCAGATTTGGCCAACCGTGCACGACTTTGTAGGTGCTCGACTCTGTTTTATTTCCTAACGACGTTCCTGCCCATGTTGATACGATCAGTAGGAATAGTGCCAGTCCTACGATAGTGCGTTTCATCAGTTGCTCCTCATCTATAAAACTGCATCTGTGATGTGGTGAAAATGGGGAGGCAGAGAGAAAGCTTACGCTACAGCCCCTCTGTCCTTTTGACCAGTTCGTAAACTAGGATATGCTCCCACTTCCGCTTCGATCGGTGCGTGGCGACACGTTCCTTAAAACAATTCACAACGACCAACCCCGCCTCCGCGATCATCGCCTCCAGATTGGAAACCGCTTTTGTACCGGAGGCGTCTGCGTATCCAATCAGAAGCCGCCCTTGCGCTTTGAGATGGTTGTAAAACTGACTGAAAAACCGTCGGAGCGTCCGCTGACTTTCGTCATGGATGCCAATCTCCGCTCGATTCCGTGCCCGCGAAACCACCCACGGCGCGTTGAAAATGATGAGGTCAAAACATCGCGCCGACACCGCCTCAAAGAGATCGCCCGCCGGCATGATGTTGATTTGTGGCTTGCCATCATGTATATCGGCGAAACGCTGGACGTTCAACCGAGTTGTCGCCACCGCTTCGGGCAGCACATCCGATGCGAAGATTTGCACCGTTGAATTACCCAACTCCTGCGCGGCGAGGAGGCTGAGACACCCGCAGCCACAGCCCATGTCGAGCACCGTTGCTTCAGGGGAGAGATGCGATTTGACGCTTTGCAAGCCTTGCCGAAAGAGTTGAATGGTTTCCTGCGAACGGGGAGGAAGCACGTTTGCTGATGCCAGCAGCGGCATACCGAGGGCATGGATCGGATAGGTTTCGGCGAGAGCGTTTTGAATCTTCTGGATGGTGAGGAGGGGAATCAAGAATGGACATCCTTCGTTTGCCCCGGGGCTTTCTCCGACCAGTTCAAAAAGGTACGGCAGGTCCGGTGGTGGGTTGACCTGCAAGATTCCGGATGCATCCGCCCAGCACATCAGATGTGATGTGGGTTCGGCTCTTTCTCGTGCCGGCGCTCGCCTGCCGCTCGATTTGGCATTCCGTTTCCCGTTTGACGATTTTGATGGACTGATCAGCTCATCTTGCTTCCGCTCGATGTATTCCATCACCGCCGCAATCTGCTCCCATTCGCCGGACAGAATTCCCACGCCGCGACGGCGAAGGTGGGTAAAGATCCGATTCAGTTGCCCCAAATCGGCGTTCGTGAATAACTTCAGTGGGGCATCGTCGGGAGCAATATCTCTAAATTGTATTGGTACATAAACGTCACCGATGCCGTTGACTCGGTAAAATGGAGCCATAGAGTTGTCCTTGACATCTCGGCGGACAGCACGCCAGGAAACAGAGGCCTGCCAAGACATCGGAAGTTTCGACAAATTGAGACACACTTCCGATGTCTCCAAAACAAGCTTCGTGTTATTGTCGACGAATGCGGTGATGTCTGAAGGGCTTACTGGCACAGATGGACTTTGATAGCGCCCGATCGTTTATCCGCAGCGACCTTGAACGCCTCAGTAACCTCTGTCAGTGGAAACCGATGGGTCACCAGTTTTGTTGCATCGACCTTGCCAGACGTAATCAGGTCAATGCTTGCCTGAAAATCGGTGTCCATACCGCTGTTGCCGTAACAGTTAGAACCGGTGACGATCGCCTCCGACCAGACGATCCGACTCAGATTCACCTCCAGCGGCTCGAAGTAACCGGCGACAAGAACGACAGCCCCACGTGGACGGACGATTGCCAACGCTGTATCAAAGTTTTGGCCCCCGCCAACCGTTTCAATGACGGCGTCCATTCCAAACCCACTTGTCAAGTCGTTCACATATTCTTTGGGGTCCGTTTCGCCTATATGAACCACATGGTCCGCCCCCAACTCCTTCGCCAGTTGGGCCTGCTGGTCATATTTGACGGTGATCAACGTCTCTTTGACGCCTGCCGCTTTTGCCGCCGCCAGACAGAACTGCCCAATTGTTCCGCCACCGATAACGGCAACCCGATCCTGATAGGTTGCGGCGGCCTGCGCCACCGCACGGTAGGAAACCGCAAGTGGCTCAACCAGCGCGCCTTCCTCAAAACTCATGCTGTCGGGCAGCTTGAAGAGCCCCGAAGCGTGAGCAGTTGTGTACTCCGCAAAACCGCCGTGTACATTGTGTGAAACCCACTTTCGCTCAAGACAGTGGTTGTAATGGCCTGTTCGGCAGTAAACACAACGTCCGCAGTGTGAAAAACATTCAACCGTGACCTTATCACCCGGTTGAAATTCCGTGACACCTTCCCCCACTTCGACAACGATGCCACATGTTTCATGCCCCGCAGCGAGGGTATGCGACTGATTCCAGTGGCCAAAATAGCTGTGCAGATCGCTGCCACAGATCCCGGCTTGCTTGGTATCTAACGTGACATATCCCGGTCCAGGGGCTGTTCGTTCGACTTCCTGGATCTCGATCTCTTGAATACCAGTATAGATTGCGGCTTTCATTTTACTCATAGGGCGCTCTCCTTTTGTGAGTCTGCGAATCAGAGTTGGTATTAAGTAGGTTAAGCGAATTCCTAATATCGCGCATCATGTTTCGCGGCTGATGTTATACTGCCGCATTTTGCGGTGCAGGTTGGTTCGTTCAATGCCAAGCTGTCTGGCGGTTTCGGTAATGTTCCAGTTGTTCGCTTGTAGGCACTTCTGGATAAAATGGCGCTCGAATTCGTTTCTTGCTTCCCTGAGCTGAGCCTCTGTCGTGACATGTAGAGATTCCTGACTGTGGTCGAGTTCTGCGGGCAGATCTTCGACTTCGATCACTTGTTGAGGAGATAAGATAACCAGCCGTTCAATCAGGTTACGGAGTTCTCGGACATTGCCGGGCCAGTCGTATCGGCTAAGTGCCTTTAACGCATTCTCACTCGCCTGCATCTTCGGCTTTCTGTTTTCACGACAGAAGCGATCCAGAAAGTAATCCATGAGTATCGGCAGGTCTGCAATCCTTTCCCGCAAAGGCGGAATATGGACCGGCACCACGTTCAAACGGTAGTAGAGATCGGCCCGAAAATTGCCAGCCTGAATCTCCTCCTGCAAGTTTTTGTTCGTTGCAGAAATGACACGGACATCCACACGAATGGTTTGTCCGCCCCCCACGCGCTCAAACTCCTGCTCTTCAAGGACACGAAGGACCTTTGCCTGCGTTGATGGACTCATATCACTGATTTCGTCGAGGAGGATTGTGCCGCCGTCCGCCTGCTCAAATGTTCCAATGCGCCGGCCCGATGCCCCGGTAAACGCGCCACGTTCATGCCCGAAAAGCTCAGCTTCAACGAGGTCTTGGGGGATAGCCGCGCAGTTCATTTTGACGAACGGCGCCTTACGACGTGAACTGAACTGGTGAATGGCATGGGCGACCAATTCCTTTCCGGTGCCGCTTTCGCCGGTGATCAGCACACGCCCATTTGTCGGGGCAACCTGCCGAATTTTCGCCAGGATTTCCTGCATCGGTGGGCTATCTCCGATAATTGAATGCCCAGAACCGCCAGGGTACCGCATTGCAATTTTCTGGATCGCGTCCTCAACTTTGTCTAGCACGGTATCCAACGAAAGCGGTTTTCCCAAAAAATCCTGCGCACCCAGTCTCCCCGCATCCAATGCAAGCTCAAATGTCCCATGACCGGTGATCATGACGACTTCTGTGTCGGGGGATAGTTGCTTAATTCGCTGTAGCGTTTCGAGACCGTCAATGCCGCCGGGCATCAGAATGTCCAGAAACACCAGATCAATCCACTGGCTGGCAAGTGTGCGAATTCCCTCCTCCCCGCTGGGGGCCGTCGCGACGCTGTATCCTTCGTCTTCTAAGACGCCTTGCAGAGATTCGCGGATGCCGGCTTCATCGTCGATGATTAAGATGTTCGGTTTGAGTTGTGGGGTCATGTCAGCCAACCTAATTTTTCACTACGCAAAGCGTCCTGCCTGCGGTCTTCTAAAATAAGAGCGATTGCGTCTGCAAGACTTGCGCGGCACTCTTTAAGCGTCCGGCCCTGCCCATTTGCACCGGGAATCACCGGACAGTAGGCGATATACCACTCTCCGTCTTGCTCGATGATAGCCGTGAATTCATTATGCATATTGCTTCTCCGTTTCACAATGTTTACAAGCGCGCAACACGCTCCACTTCCAAGTTCCTTGATTATGTTCTCATCAAGCCGTTTTCAACCACAACGTAAAAGTTGTCCCGGTTTGATCCGGCTGTGCCTCTTCAAGGCGAATGTCTCCGCCGAGATCGGTCAGAATCTTTTTGACAATTGCCAGGCCGAGCCCCATGCCGTCCTTTTTGGCAGAGAGGTGCGGCGTGAACAGTTTCGGTCGGACTTCGACGGGGATGCCCTTGCCGGTGTCTCTGAACTCCACGAACACTTTGCTTCCATCCGCTGAAGCAAAGGCGTGAACTGTCAACCGCCCTTTCTGAACCTCCGACATGGCTTCGAGGGCATTTTTAATGAGATTCAAAAAAGCGCGTTTCAGGTGTGCAGCGTCTACGATGACGCGAGGAAGATCGGATGGGAAATCAACGTGAAAGTCGATATGCGGAGGGAACTCGCCGAAGAGATCTAACGTCTCATCAAGCGTCTCGCGTAAGTTGACGGAGGCAAGTTGAGGCGCCGGCATCTGGGCAAGCAGCGAGAACTCGTCAAGCAGCTGTCGCAATCCCTCAACTTCTGTGATGATGGTTTGCGTACAGCGATCCAGAAGTTCTCCGAAACCGTCGGAGTTATTATGGTAACGGCGTTGCAGGCGTTGGGCGGACAACTGAATCGGTGTCAGCGGATTCTTGATCTCGTGCGCTAGCTTTTGCGCGATGTCCTGCCACGCCGCGATTTTTTCTGCCCGCGTTAACTCTTCCGTTCGCGCCTTGAGGTCAGAAACCATTCGGTTAAAAGCGGAAGCTAGCATGCCAAATTCATCATCGGTGCGGACGGCAACCCTGTAGTCGAGGTTGCCATCGGCGATCTCTTTTGTGCCAGCGACAAGTGAGCGAATCGGCGTATTCATCGCTCTGGCGAAGCTTTTACTTACCCAAAAGGCAATGGCAACAATCAGAACCGCCGTAATCAACAGGGCGATAGCCGTTGTCCGTTTTTCCGTTCGCCGATATGCTGTGCCCTCCTCATCGATATTGGTTGCCAAAACGTCGAGCTTGCTTTGGATGGCTGACATCTGCGTTCGGATCTGAGTCGGCGTCAAAGGCATGGATTTGCCGACCACAACCGCGCCCAGGCGTTCCCGCCCATCTTCCGAAAAAATCGGCATCGCGGATATCAAGAACCCCTGATCCGCCAATCCATTCGACGTTGATGGTAAGTCTGGCAATTCTTCCAAAGCCGGAAAAAAATCCCGATCGGTCAAATTTGCCGGCAGCAGGTCTGAATCGGTCGTGAAGATTTTGCGTTCGGCTTGATCGTAAATGGCAATCAGATATTCCCCGTAGGCATCGGCGAGTTCATTCGCTCGCGACTCGATCGCCTCATCGTCGGAAGTTGCCAGCGCAGCAACCAGATCTTCATCAACCGCCAAATATTGCACATCTTCTGTTAACGGCACATTTTCATAGATTTCAAGGTTATAGGCGAGTTTTCCGGCATCTTGCGCAATTTCTGCAGAATCTGCAAGTGTCAATGCAATCTGATGGTTCGCCCAACGTTCCAAGCTGCGGCTCATCAGATGATAGGAAACAAGGACGAGCACGACCGTTGGCAGCAACGCCATCCCGACAAAAATGACCAGCAGTTTACGCTGAAACTTCAGGCGATTCAGTCTCATGATCAGCGAAGGAACGGGGTTTTCCCCTGCAAAGCGGGGCAGTCACGAGGACTGCCCCTGCCAAATTAAAATAGAATTGTGAGAGTGTCGATGCGTCCGCTTCCAAAACCGATTTAGAAATTCTACAACTGCTGTAACACTCGAGGACATCGCATCCGCCATTCGGTTAGCCGGTCAAACCTGCATCTTCCACCGTCTGGCGCAATTTTTCCAGCGTTGCGCTTTCCATCGGCACGAGCGGCAGACGCATGACTCCGTTGAGTTTACCCATCAGCTTAAGTGCGGTTTTGACGGGAATGGGGTTTGTTTCAATAAAGAGATCAACTGCTAACGATAGGGTTTTGTAATGGAGTTTCCGAGCGAGCTCGATATTACCGGCTTTGAAGGCGTTACACGTCGCGGCGATATCGGCCGGCGCTACATTCGCAACGACAGAAATCACGCCTCTTCCACCGACAGAGAGAATCGGCAACGTATTGACATCATCGCCAGACAGCATGATAAAATCCTCACCGCATGCCTGCATCACTTGGCTGGCGCGTTTGAGGTCGCCGGTTGCCTCCTTGAGTCCGACAATATTCGGGTGCTCCGCAACCCTGGCGAGGGTGTCAGGAAGAATGTCAGTCCCCGTGCGGCCCGGGACGTTGTAGATAATGATGGGAATATCGACCGCATCCGCGACCTTCATAAAGTGGGCGTATAAGCCGTTTTGGGATGGCTTATTATAGTAAGGCGTAATCACCAACGCCCCGTCCGCACCGGCGGCTTTGGCATGCTTCGTTAGCCGTAACGCCTCTGCCGTGGAGTTGGAGCCTGCGCCGGCAATGACAGGGACACGACCGTTGACCGTTTCGATGGTCAAGTCTACCACCCGGTCATGCTCCTCATGCGAGAGCGTTGGCGATTCGCCGGTTGTCCCGCAAGGCACAATCCCGTGTATTCCTTCGGTGATCTGAAACTCGATGAGCTCTTTGAGTTTGACTGCATCAAGCGATTCGTCGTCTTTGAACGGTGTTACGATAGCAACATAAGACCCCTCAAACATTTGGTACCTCCTTAAAATCATCGGGAAAACCCATGAGAGTGATTTCTACAATGGGTTGGAAATTCAATTTTCTGCCAGGGCGTGCAAGATTTCTCCTGCACGGAGGGATGAATCCCTACTTCAATAAACCTTGCTGCCGTTTATAATCTTCAAACTTCTCGACCTCCTCCTCTAGCTCTTGATAGGCTTGGGAGGCACGGAAACGCTCGTAGAGATGCTGTTGATTCCGGAGGTTCTGAACAAGGGCGGCATTCGCTTCTCCAATTGGCATCTCCATCAACACATAGGCACG
>JAPUIP010000844.1 GCA_027296925.1 Candidatus Poribacteria bacterium
GATAGGAATTCGCCTGAGTCAACAGATGCGTTTTGTCCGTGAACACGTATAGCAACCTAGCCCCCAAAAGCCCAAACGTCAGACTGAGCCCGACTGCAAGCGAAAACCCCCAGAAAAATATATATCGCACCGCCCTTTTTAATTCGGGCATCTTCTCCGCTCCTTTGTACTTTCCGACAAGACTCTCCGCTGCAAACGCCAAGCCATCGATGCCGTAAGTCAGGAGATTGATAAACTGGAGGAGAATCGCATTGACCGCCAGGATTGTGTCGCTTAACGTTGCGGATTTCGACATGAAGAAGGCGTGGGCGAAAACCAGGCAAAGGGTGCGAATGATGATATCCCGGCTAATCGCAAAAAACCTTCTCAGCGCGGGAAGGTACAACACCTCTCTGCGATTCCATTCAGCTAACAGATAACCGTATTTCCTCCATAATAGAACAACCGCCCCCACAAGTCCGACGTACTGGGCAATCACGGTCCCCAGCGCCACTCCATCCGCTTTCATCAGAAGTACCTTCACAAAGAAGAGGTTCAGACCGACATTCAGCACATTCACCAGGATCGTGAGGATCATGGGATATTTGGCATTTTGCATCCCCAGAAACCACCCATGAAATACATAAAGTCCGAGCGTCGCCGGCGCCGCGTAGATTCGGATGTCAAAATAGCCACGTGCTAGCCGCTCAACCTCGGGGCCGGCATCAATAAGATAAAGTGCCGCGGCCACGATGAAGGCTTGAAAGATAAGGAGCAAAACGCCGCTCAGAAGCGCGACGAGCAGACCTCTCTTGAGTATCAGGTCGATTTCTTTGAAGTTGCTTGCGCCATAAGCTTGTGCGGTCAGTCCCGTCGTGCCCATTCGGAGAAACCCAAATCCCCAGTACACCACGCCAAAAATGGTCCCTCCGATGGCGACCGCTCCGAGGTATTGCTCGACCTCCAACCGCCCCATCAACGCAGTATCAACGACACCCAACATAGGAACAGACAGATTGGTGATGATGTTCGGAATCGCCAGTCGAATAATTTGTTTGTTCATATCCTGTCAAATGGTCTGATGGATTTCTTCATAAAGTGTAAAACATCGCATTGCCCCGCGCTCCATCCACGCCTAGTCCCGTGGCAGGGGTAAGTGAATCTTCGCACTGTTACGAGACTGAGAGATCAAGGCACCCAACATGATTTCCAAGGTATTCAAGGCACGACGTGGTGGCGAACTGCTTGGCGCATCGTTCCAGACCATCTGAGCAAGTTCCTGAACCGCTGGAATCAGCGTATCCCCCATGTAGTCTTGAAAGCCGCCCGCCTGTGGAGCGGTCACCGTTTTGGGTGCACCTTCCGGCTGATCCGTTTTCCAGGCGGTGCAGTGGGCGTCGGTCAGCCAGTAGCGGCCGTTTGGACCCAGCAGATCAAATTCAAAAATGGCTGGCGTCATCTTCGCGCTGTTCACGATACCGCGGATGCCATTGGCAAACTCGACAATCAGCGTCGATGCCGGATCCAGTTGCGGATCTTTGCCGCCTTCTCCTTTGTACTCGATTCCATAGTCTTCAAGCCCGCGCTCGTGTGCGGCGATGACCCAGACCGGCTCCGCCTCGGCAAAGTAGCAGACCGCATCGATGAGATGGGTGCCATTTCGAAAAAGCATCGACCGCCGACCACCCATGTGCGCGACGATGCGGGTAAGCGCGCCAAGTTCACCCGACCGAACGGCTTGGCGGACCGTTTGGTACAGTGGCACCCAACTCCGCGTGTGGTCAACGGACATCTTGGTTCCATTCCGCTCAATCGTCTCGATCATCCGGTCGCCATCTTGCAAGCGGATTGTCAGGGGTTTCTCGCAAAAAATGCCCTTGACGCCAGCGTTGGATGCGTCACAGACGGGATTAACGTGGTAATCGTCCGGCGTGGCCACACTTACGACATCGAGATTTTCTTTATCGAGCATCGCGTGGTAGTCCGTGTATTCATGGACGGTCCCGCGTGTGATTCGCGAGCGTTCAAAGAACCGATCGAGCACGTCGGGCTTCAGATCGCAGACCGCGATGAGCTCGAATTCAGGGGCGTTGGCGTAAGCGTATCCATGATAAGCGCCCAGGCCGCAGCCAATCACGCCGGCACGCAGTTTCTGATTTGTCATCTAATCACCTCTCACAGATTTTTTCTACAGGTTTCTATAGGTGGTTCATTTACTCGGTGGATAGACGGCGGTGCCGGGGATGTCGCGTCGTTCGGCCAGGTCGTCACCGAGCGGTACGGCACTGAACTGATGTTCAATCGTCCTATCGAGCACGGGGTCGTGCAGCCGGACGAGGAACGCTTCCCCAATCCCCATCGTCGTTTCTTCCGGCAAACCGTGTTGCGCCACCATTTCAGCGGCACTGTGCAGGAAAGGCGACGACCCGCAATACAGAAACATCACATCCGGCAAATGCTTGACCGCATCCATCGCCAGCAGATATTCCAAATCAACCAATGCAGACAACGGACAGTCCTGGAGCGGTACAGTGTGCCCGCCGACCACCACATGGCTGTAGATCTGAAGGCTGTCCCAATGATCGCGGACCTCGCTATAGGGCCAGGCGGTGGCAGCGATGGGATGGGGGCACATCTGCTTGGGCTTATCGGGGAATAGCAGGTCGAGTTCGCGATCGCACTGATCACTGCCGACAGAGATAAACACCTCGTCACCATCTCGGATGGCGACCACCTCCGCCTCGCCGCCGGTCAGCGGCCCTTGAACCTCGAATTCCGCGCTTTGCGTCAACAGGTAGCGACCCAGGCGGAAGATTGACGGATTGGTTCGCGTTGCCATGGTAAAATGTCCGTCGCGTTCCAGCATCTCGTCCAGTTCTTTGCGGAGCCCTTCGACGTCACGGGAGGAAAACCGGACACCGGAGACAGAACCGATCGGGAATGATCGCTTCTCGGTACCGCTTCGACTTTCAATGGTCATTTCGATTGGATTGATTTGCATGGTTTGCACTCCATATTCGCGGGGATAATGGTTCTAAGACCAGAGGGGTGTGTCCGCTGGTAGGTGGGCAGCAATCTCCGACTCGTCGAGTTCAACTCCCAGTCCTGGCCCGTCCGGCACAGAAATGTAGCCCTGCTGAATCGGATCTTTCAGATCTAACATCTTGCTCCACAGCGGGATATTGTGCGAATGGTATTCCAGCGCCAGGAAGTTCGGGATGGTAGAGCAGATGTGGACGGCGGCGATAGCGGTAATGGTGCTTGCCATATTGTGCGGCGCAATGGACATGTGGTACATCTCCGCCAATTCCGCGATCCGCCGGGTTTCGATCGCTCCGCCACTACGCGGGATATCGGGCTCAAGCAGGTCACACGCCTGCTTCTCCATCAACTCGCGGAACATCTTCGCCCCATAAAAGATCTCACCGGTGCAGATCGGCGTCTCGGTCTGCATACAGATTTTGGCGAGCGCATCGACGTTGCCCCATTCCCAGCGTACGGGGTCTTCCAACCACAGGAGGTCCAGATGCTCTACATCTTTGCAGATGCGCAGTGCATCGGCGAGGTTGAATGAACCGTGCAGGTCGATTGCCAGGTCGACGTAGGGGCCGATGGCCTCCCGTACCTTCTCCACAATCGTGATAATGTGCTCATGCTCTTTGCGGCTAATCGAACGATCGTACACATCCGTCTTCCAGGGGTTAGCGACATCCACATCGAACTTGATCGCCGTGAACCCCTCGGCGACCACAGCCTTTGCCCGTTCGGCGTAGGCGTCGGGTTCATAGACAGGATCGAGGACGCCGGTTTCGCGGACCTCGCGCCAACGGCGGGCGTAATCCTCCGCCGTCCAGAACGCCCCCGAATGACAATCGCAGTACATGCGGACGCCATCCCGCAGCTTACCTCCCAGGAGTTCATGTATCGGAACGCCTAACGCCTTGCCTTTAATGTCCCAAAGGGCAATCTCAACGCCTGCGCCGGTCCCGCCCATTTGCCACAAGTGGTCGTAATGCAGTTTATTGATATTCAAGGGATTCTGACCGATGAGGGCCTGCTTCAGTCGTCCAATCGAGGCGCCAGCGTTCCACTCGCCCAGTCCCACAATTCCCGCGTCAGTGAAAATCTTCAACAACACCCAATTGCGGTTCTGCTGTCCGAGTGGTGGTGTAATTTTGATGTCAGTGATTTTCATTGATTCATTCTCCAACGTCGTCGTACAGGGGGTAATTGAAAGGTGAGAGTCCGAGATTCCAGCCTCGACAAGCGAAATTCGCTGATGTGAAAATAG